>JBFGZE010000023.1:0-34342 GCA_041586955.1 Bacteriovoracaceae bacterium | reverse complement strand
CTGGAAAAATGAAGAATTCCCTGAAATGAATTTTGTAGAAACTCGAGATGTTGGGGTGATTGCACAAAATATAGAGGCCGTCTTTCCGGAGGCGGTGGTTGAAGATAAAGATGGATTTAAGTCAGTCGCCTACGCAAAACTTGTCGCTCCTTTAATAGAGGCGACAAAAGAGCAACAGCGGACGATCGCCTCATTAAAGACGGAGAATACAGAAATAAGATCTGAGAATGCAGAAATAAGAGATGAGAATAAGAAAATAAAGTCAAGCAATCTTGAACTTAAAAAGCAAGTTGAACTCATGCAGGAAGTTTTATGTGAGTTACGGCCTAATGCTAAAATTTGTCGTTAATTTGTAGTTAGACCGGGAGACCGTTTCTCTTTTGAAAAATACCAGGTAAAAAAAGGTATGACAAAACTTGTATTGCCTACTCACCTTCCCCTTGAATAGGTTCAAAAAACGAACATTCAAAATCAAGATCGGTGGCCTCAGTACAACTACGGCCACAGACTTTCCCCTCTAAGTTTTTCTTTTCACCAGGATATAGTGTAAAGCTATGCTCTTGTGAGGAGGCATTAGAACCATTTCCCCAAACGATGGTTGAGCACTTTATGCCTTGATCAGGGGAATTGTTTTTCACACGGTAAATATACTTTACACCAATACAGCCCCACCAGCCGTCGGTAGGATTATGCTTTAATTTGCGAACGGTTAAAAAATCAAAGGGAGTTGGGCAGTCGAAATCATGGCAGGAACGCTCATCCACTTCATTACTTACCATATCGCCATTACGCGCTTTACAAAGGTGCTCCCCAGCAGATGGGCCATCATCTGCAAGGCAATAACGACTACGCTTCTGTGAACCGCCTCCACATTCTACCGAACAAGCGGACCAAGGAGTCCATTCACTCCAATAGGTCGGAATTGGAGTGGGAGTGGGAGTTGGTATTGGATCCATATTTGGATCACGGCATTCAGGTATGCTCTCCACGGTGATTTCTAATTCACCCCCGGTGGTTCTATCAGTCATGACAAGAGTCACTTCAGTCACCCCAGACTCTAACCGTCTAAAATAGGCATACTCTCCCTCTATTCGCTCAAAACGAAGGACTTCCTCATCATACTCAAAATCAAAGCGGAAGCGTTTTTGCAACTTGTCAAAAAGAATTCGCTGACCCCCTCGTTTAAAGGTTAATGAAATCTCACATTCTGCAGCACCTGTACCACGAGGACGCCAAACAATATCTCCGCCCTGGCGTAGTTCAAGACCTATACGATCATGAAGAGGGACATAAAAAGGATGGGTAGAGCTTCCAACGTTCTCAATCAGACCGAAGGCGTCAACAATCGTTACTTTAAAAATATTACTGGCCAACTTTTCAATGGCAAAAGGTTCGGAGGGAATCAGAGATAGTTCATAATCACCGGAAGCATCCACTTCCAAGACAAATTCACGATCGCTTAATGTTTCTGGAGTCCCAACACTAATTGCATCCATTAACCGTTCAAGACCT
Source organism: Bacteriovoracaceae bacterium (assembly GCA_041586955.1). Taxonomy (GTDB): domain Bacteria; phylum Bdellovibrionota; class Bacteriovoracia; order Bacteriovoracales; family Bacteriovoracaceae; genus JBFGZE01. The sequence continues at coordinate 32,830 of JBFGZE010000023.1, read as the reverse complement.
CTAAGCTTTGCTGCGATTGTTGGCGTCGAAATCAAAAGAGGAAGGATTAACAAGAGACAATACTTTTTTACTTGTGAGAACATAATTAACACTCCAAAAAATTTGCCCCAACGCTATCTGATCCCTCTACTACCGACCAGGCACGACGCGCAATCCGGGTCAATTTTTCACCCTCAAACTTAACTATTCCTAATTTGCCCGTCTACCCACCTGCCAAACTCAAAGGTGGACCAAATAATGACAGTTCTAATAATAATCAATCCCCGCAGCAGCAGGAAGATCTCCGAGCATTGAATGAACAAAAGCGGAGTTAGTGACGAAAACGCGCAGAGGTGCTAGATGATGGGCCTTAAGAAATTTCCAAAAAGGTGGAGAATGATCCAATTCCCCCCAACTCTTCCCCGTAAAACGGCGAGCTGTCGTCGCATCATCTTGTTGCAAAGGAGTAAAACTAGGATAAATCCCATGGATCTCCCCATAGATAAAGAAACTATCCTCGCCAAAATACCTCTTCATATAGCGCAGAGTATTTCTATCCCACTTCATTTTTCGCAAGACCTTAATCCATGTTTCTGTATATTTCTTCGGACCTAAATCTTCAGTCAATAATCGAGTGAGTCGTTTTTTTACTGGCCTTAAACCGATTAAAGGTATTGTCACGTAGTTATCGCGCCGCTTGCCACGGAAGACATCCTTAACCACCTTTTTATAGTAATCCTCACCTTTCCGTTTGGCCTTGGCCAGGCCTTCAAGCACTTTATTGGGATCGATAAATATTCGGATATCCGTATAAACTTTGCGATAAAAGGGAACATCGCTCGATGAAGGAAGTATATAATTTCTAAAAAATTTCTTATGACGTCCCTGTGAATAAAGCTCGTTCATTTTCCCAATATGCTTTTGCAGCTTTTTCTTTTTCATTTTCCTTTTAAAAATCCCCCGTCTCACCACAATCAAGGACTTTTTATAATCTTCATTTTTTAGTTCTACCGAATAGGTGGTCTGATCCTCAGCGACCACTGCCAAAGGAGAATTGAGATAAACAAAATCATCATCATCACCAAAAAGTTTGCCTTTAAAATACCAGGAACGATAAAAATGATCGACCTTGCCATTCTTGTCGATAATCTTAAAAGAGGCGTGACCAATTTTCTTTTCCTTACGCAGAAAGTTCAGCAGAGATAATCTCTTATGATGGACTCGCGCCTGGCCATCGACGGCGAATTGTCGTCGCCCCAATATAGAAGGAGATTCGTCATCTCCCGCGAGAAAACGCCCCAATACCTGGTCTTCACTCTTTCGCCTCACCTGTTCAGGCACGGTTTCAAATTCATGCTGGCGACGCAAATGAAAACGATAAAGAGAGCTTTCATATTTATATTGAACCACTTTGTAATGAAGCCCAATGATGGGAAAATCGATTAAATAGAGATCAACCAGACCAAACTCCAGACCAAAAGAAAAACGATAATTATCATTTTTTTCTCTATAAATAAAAACCCCATCCATATAATCGCGGCCAAAAAAAACGGGCTTCGAGCGCTGCCATGAAACACCGGCGGTGACACGTAAAGGCTCTGAAACCTGGGGGAAGGACAAGCGCGAACTAAGACTCATGCCATAATAATCTTGCAGGCGCATGACCTCCCCAGGCCCCAGGGAAAAGAGAACGTCTTTGCGGAACGCCCGCAAAATCTTATTTAATTGTAATGGTTTGAGATAGCCACCCATCCACGAGCTGGCAAAATGCGTAAATTCAATTTCTTTTCGATAGGCCCGCAAATGAGCGCCGACGTGAAGGGGTAAATGATCCCCTATCGTCGTAATGAGACCAGAATGGAGACTAAATTGAATCGTCAAAATATCACGTACAATAAAAGCATCCGTTTTACCATCGTCTCGCACGTGAAAAGCATTATTGCGCTCCACCCGTCGTTTAATATCAAGAGCAACTCCTCCATTCAAACGACGAAATATGATATTTTTTCCACGATGGCCATCCCATAGCACAATATTCTCACGACTATGCAAATCGATGCTACTTTTCACTTTTAATTGAAAATTTTCTCTAATCCACTGAATGGGAATTAGGCGAGTGAAAGTATCGATAATCGCCGGCGCGAAGGATAATTGAGTCCCATGATATTGTGAAAACCCCTTAAACGATTTCGTCACCAATTTACCATTTTTAATATGTTTATTCGGCGAATAGGTTTTAAAATTGGGGACGTAGTAAAGGTCAAATTCTTTTTCTAGGCGAAAGGCCTTGACCAGATCATTGCGACGATGAACGATCTTATGCACATAGAGGTCCGCGACAGGTTCAGGGTATCCCGATTCTTTAAAAGCAAAAACGATATCATCATAATCAATAGCAGCAATTCGCCGTGCCATCCACTTGAGATCGGCGTAGGTCGTGGTACGGAAACGCTCCTTGTCCATTAAGACTTCACTCCACCAAATATGAATCCGACGGTCATTCCAATCAATTGAACTTTTTGAAAACCAATTAACTGAATAGCCAAGAGATCCCTTAATTGTTTTCAAGGGGTAACGCAAATTAGGTGAGGCAATCAAAGAAATACCCACATCCTGGAGAGAATAAGCGGCCTGTAAACCCTTTTTGGTCTTTTTAAGAATGATGCGATGATTCCCCGTTTTTGTATCGAGCATATTCACCAAAGAATACCAGAGCACCTGTGCCCGATGTTCTCGCTTATTCTCGAGATCCCAGCCTGCGGGGTTATACCCCTCTAAACGTAAATCATCTTGGTCATTAATTTCGATGGAGCCATTTTTAAAAATAACATATTCTCCTCCATCATCTTTCCCACGGTCTTTCAAGAAAGTTTCCACTTCTTCGTTAAGGCCTTCATATTTCCGACGCCACTGCTGAACGAATCCGTCAAAATCATATTTTCCCAAATACATTTTAATATCATGGCGATGGATTTGATTATCCTGATGCAGGCCGATTAATTTTCCAAGGATGCTCACGGCAATCTCGCTATGTACTTCGCGCCCAAATTTAATCTTTATTCTAACCTTCTTACCATCACGCTTATAGGTCGCGATTAATTTAGCTGAGCCGGAACCTGAATGTTTGATCTTCCGAAAGGTAATCTTATCCTCTTTGGAGGGAAACCTATCCATATGGCGATTACGGGCCTCAGCTAAAAATTCATCCCGCTCTAGACCCATCAAAGGATTTTTTGGAGGAGATAAAAGCGAGATGTCAAAATGACAACGCTTAAGCTCTTTAATCTCTTTCTGAGATAAAAAGTCATTTTTACTAAAAGATTGTCCCAGGCAATCCGAAACCGCAGAGACATGGTCTCCAACAGTTAAATTGGAGGCCTCAACCGCATTTCGATCATCACGCCGATAATGATAACCCCAAAAAGATTTAAAAAGGGCAACCGGACTTTGGTCCAAATCCCAGACCCGACGGGGAGCATTGGGGAGATAAAAACCCGCATAAACCTCAAGGAATTCATCAATCAATGGTTGGATCGTCTCGGGACCATATCCCTCTTCGGCCAGAACAGCGGCCTGTTTAACCCGCGGAATCATAAATTCATTATAGGCAAGAAGGAATCTATTTTTCTTTTCTTTAATCGCTTTGAGCGCATCGCGTTTCGCTTCCTTGAGACCAGAAATATCTTGTTCTAACTCGCGGATGAGTCGGGTTTCATAAAGGTCTTCTTTAAGAGAAATTTTCTCTTTTTCAAGGTGAGCAACAAAAGCATACAATTTATCAGCGGCGTATTGGTTATCACGTTGGAAATTTTTTTGAATAAATCTCTGCTTAGTTTGAATATGGCGCTTATCAAGCTTTTCTAAAGCAAAGAGGGAGGGGCCGCAAAAAAATAGACTAACTGAAAAAAGAACGAAGACAACTTTCATCGGTGCACCCCTTTTTTTCAACGTGCCCAATAATACACATTCCAAAACTTAATGGAAGAGAAAAATACTAGGTTTTAGAAAAAAGTTATGTTCGCCGTAAAAGTCCTAAGAATTGGCGGGTGCGCTCCTCTTTAGGATTATCAAAGAAGCTGGCCGGATCATTCATCTCTACAATCTCTCCTTCATCCATGAAGACAATACGATTGGCCACTTGCCGCGCAAAGTCCATCTCATGTGTGACGCAAACCATAGTCATCCCCTGTTTCGCCAAATCCTTCATGACTTCTAAAACCTCTCCCACCATTTCGGGATCAAGCGCTGATGTAGGTTCATCAAAAAGCATAATTTTAGGTTCGTTGCAAAGAGCACGAGCGATGGCCACTCGTTGTTTTTGGCCACCAGATAATTGCGCTGGGTATTTATCCGCTTGCTCGCCAATTTTTACCCGCTCTAAAAGAGATAAGGCCAATTCTCGCGCTTTACTACTTTTCACCCCATGCACAATTTCTGGCGCCAGGGTTAAGTTTTCTATAATTGTTAAATGAGGAAATAAATTAAAATGCTGAAAGACCATTCCCGCCATTTTGCGAATCCGATGTAAGTTTTCTTGGTGGTTATCGAGGGGAATACCGGCGACTTTTATTTCACCTTTTTGATGCTCCTCTAGGCCATTCAGGCAGCGAATAAGTGTCGACTTTCCCGAGCCACTAGGACCTAAGATCACCACAATTTCGCCATTGGCAATAGTCAAATCAATATTTTTTAGGGCCTGAAAATTGCCATAATATTTTTCAAGGGCCTTGACGCTAATAATGGGTTCACTCATTTAAACTCCAACGGGTTTCTAATTTATGGGCGTAATTGGCCATCTTAGAACAACAAAAATAATAAATAACTGCGGCAAAGAAATAGGTTTCGAGGGTAAAGCCCATCCAATCAGGATCTTTCAATGACATCTTAGTGGTCATCATCAAATCAAAGAGTGAAATAATCACGACTAAGGATGTATCTTTAAAGAGGCCGATCACAGTATTAACGGTAGGTGGTACGACTGATCGCAAGGCCTGAGGTAAAATAATCTTGCGCATACTTTGCCAATAAGTCAGCCCGAGGGCCTTAGCCGCTTCATATTGCCCGACTGGAACACCTTGGAGACCACCTCTAATCACTTCGGCCATATAGGCAGAGGAAAAAAGAATAATGGCAAGAATGGCGCGGCTGATCTGCCCTAATTGAAAACTTTTAGGTAAAAAGAGGGGCATCATTACCGAACTCATAAAGAGCAAGGAGATCATGGGAACTCCCCGAATCAATTCAATAAAAATGGTACACAGGGTGCGAATTAACGGCAATTCTGAGCGACGCCCTAAGGCCAAGAGAATACCTGCGGGATAGGAGACAATCACTCCGGTAATTGCCAGGAGAAGGGTTAATAAAATACCACCCCACTTATCCATCGGTACATAGGGTAAAATCCCTCCGCCCCCACGCCATAGCAACAGTATGACGATAATATGACAAATGAAAAAAAGAAAATTCTTTTTAGTCCAACGAATAGGTTTGGCCAAGAATTTGAGGTTTGCCATTAAAAGCATAACTCCCAGGATTGCTCGCCAAATTTCAGCAATAGGATAAAAGCCAAATAGAATAAAACGTGCTTTTTCGTAAAGATAAATGAGGCACGCCCCCTCCGCTTGACGGCAGGTGGCAGCATCACCACTCCAAACGGCATCAAGGATCAACCAGCGAAAAAGCCCCCAGGCCAATTGCGCCAAAAGAATAATAAGAACCAAAGATAAAACACTATTTTTTTTATCTTTAAAAAGCCCTTTTAAAAAGATTCGCCAATTATTCATCGCTACTCTCTTTTTCTTCTATTAGTTCTTGCGAATGAAAATAGGTGGCCCCATAAAAAATAAGAGAAGAATAGGCCAAGAATTGGTTGAGAAAAAGGGCGCCACTATCCAGCCCCACAGAGTTTACTAAAAATTCTTGCAGATGTGCTAATTCCAAAAGATGAGTGCCCAAAGTGGCAAATGTGACAAATAAAAGAAAGAGTAATATCCCCGCAAGGGGAAACTCTTTAACCCATTTAACCATCTGCCAAATAGCGCGCGTGGCAGTCATATGCTTATCGAGAACGAAGAAAGTGCCAAGTAGCGTAAAGTGGCCCCAGAGATGAGAGGCATAAGGTTGCTCAATAAGAAGAAAGCGGCTCCATTCATCAAAATTCGCAAAGTGATGAATGGGGGCAAAATAAAATGGTGTCGAGAAAAGAACCAATAAAGTGCCGACGATTGCCGGGACTAAGGGCCATAAAAATAATAACGGAAAAAGAGAGCTGCGCAGGATGTGAATAATACGATCCCCTCTATCTTTATCTTCGCGATAACGGGCAATAGTTGAGGCGCAAATGAGCCAATACATAATAATATCAAGGATAAAAAATCCTTGATGAAACTCCGGCGCATAAAACAGCAATAGACTGCGAAAAATGGCAAAACCAAAAACAAAAGGTCCAAAGAATTTATAATGCTGCCAAAACAGGAATAAGATGCGGCTTAGTTTCATGTGGCCTCTCCCCATTTAGTGCGGTTATTGAACCAATTCATAATGGCAGAGGCCGTAAGACTTAAAAATAAATAAACCGCCATAATCAGAGAGACGCACTCAACCGCCTGACCTGTTTGATTGAGAGTGGTATTAGTGACGGCAACAAAGTCCGGATAAGCAATCGCCACAGCGAGTGAAGAGTTCTTAGTGAGATTAAGAATTTGAGATGTTAAAGGAGGAAAGGCAATCTTAAAGGCCTGCGGCAGAATAATAAAGCGCACGATCTGACCTTCTTTTAAACCTAAAGCGCGACCGGCCTCCCATTGCCCCCTAGAAACATAATTAATACCGGCGCGAATAATCTCCGCCATAAAGGCCGAAGTATAAGTAATCAGGCCAATAAGAAGGGCGGCCAATTCAGGAGAAAAACTGAGCCCTCCTTCAAAATTAAAACCCGCGAGTTTTGGGATCTGCCAACTTACTACTGATAAGGGAATAATGATCAACAAGAGCAAAAGAAAACCCATACTGTGTTTGACCTTGGGCCTTTCATCCCAAAACTTCCAGGGTATTAGATAAATAGTAACCAAGGCAATGAAAGATATCCCTACCAATGCCCAGGACCAGAAGCTCATTTCAGGCCATGGTAGAAAAAGTCCGCGATTGCACAACTTAACCCTATCAAAAAGGGACCAGGCGCCCTTCACTCCAGGTAGAAACTCACTAAAGAGTCCGTACCAAAAAAATAATTGCAACAAAAGTGGGATATTTCGAATGGTATGAATGATACGAAAAGAGATAAGATTGGCCAATGGATTGGACCCTAGGCGCATTAATGCCAAGATAAGCCCCAGGATAAAGGCACCAATATTGCCAATGATCGCGACTTTAATGGTATTAAGTAAACCCACACTTAAAGCGCGTAAATAGGAATCGTCACTCCAGTATTCAATTAAAGACTCAGCAATCTCAAACCCCGCCTCTTGCCCTAGAAAGCCAAAGCCGGAAGAAATATTTTGACCCTTTAAGTTTGATTGCAGTTGAAAATAAAAAAAGTATACTGCTAAGAGCACTCCTACAAGGGCGATGATTTGGTAACAAATGGCCCGTAATTTATTATCCGACCAAAGTTTTGAAATTTTCATACTTTCAGTTTATCCAAGGCCTGAAGGCCTGTCCAAGAAAAACTACAGATAGTCAGATGACATTCTCTTTTCTATAATTCTCCTAATGAAAAGATATAAACATATACCTGTCGCTTTTGCTCAATTAATTATTAATCATCCCCGCATTCATCTACTCTTTGTTTTTTTCATTGTGGCGGCCATCGCTCCTTTTATCGGTACTATACAATCGCGCTTCTCCCCCCGTATGTGGTTTGATGATGGCCATCCCGAGATTAAGCGCCTGGACGCTTTTGAAAAACGCTTCGGCAATGATCAAAAGATAGTCGTGGTTCTTCATCATGAGAAAGGTATTTTTCAAAAACCTATTATCGAGGCGATGAAAACCATTACCGATCAATTATGGTCTGTACCGGATATAATCCGGGTTGAAAGTTTAAGCAATTATAATACCATTACGGGTCAAGAGGACGAAATCCTCATTGCTCCGTTGATTCCCGAAGACGCCATTCTCAATACCAACTTTTTAAAACTTAAACAAGCTGAAGCACTCAAAGACGAGGTCATTCCCAATTATCTACTCTCCAAAGATGCCACTACCACATTGATTTATGGCCAATTACGGCCATCCATTGAAAGCGACCCACGCTACCCATTAATCGTTCAAAAAACAGAAGAACTACTCACCAATTTCCGCCATATTGAAGGTCTACGCTTTTTTCTCTTAGGAGATGCTCCGGGAAATACGGCCTTTAAAGAAATATCGGCGAGTGATAATATAAAGATCGTCCCCTTTATGGTGGGTTTTATTATCATATTGCTCCTCTTACTTTTTCGCTCACGAATGGCAGTCATTTTACCACTACTCTTAGCGGTCCTTACTATCGCCACAACCTTCGGCCTTTTAGGTGCCTTAAACTTTACTTTTACCTCTCTTTTAGCGGCAATTCCTGGTATTCTCTTGGCCATTTGCCTGGCCGATAGTATTCATATCCTGGCGTCGTATTATCATTTCTTTCGCATCGATGACTTTAGTGCGCGTCAGGCAATTGAAAAGTCCCTCATTAAAAACTTTGGTCCCACGATTCTCACCTCTATTTCAACCGCCATTAGCTTTTTTTCTATTATGATGACCGATATTTCCCCAGTCAGAGCGCTCGGCTGCTTGGCGGGAATAGGTACGTTATTGGCCTGGCTCTTTACCTATTGGTTATTAGGTCCCATTATTGTGATCTTTGCCAACCGCCTCGATCATGGAAAAACACGTAAAAAAGCAATCTGCAAAAATACAAAAGAACAACGCACGATAGCTTATGCCAACTTCATCTACCGCTGGCGCTTCCCTATTATCATTGTCTTTTCTCTTACCTTTACAGTCTGTCTGTATTTATCTTCTCTCAATCAAGTTAATTCTGACCCTCTTAAATACTTTGATACCTCAGTCCCCATCCGCAAGTCCTCGGACTTTGTCTCCACTAAACTCGATGCCATGCGCGGGATTGAATTTGTAGTCGACTCAGGAAAAAATGATGGAATTAAAGACCCACAATTTCTTAGGAAATTAGATGATTATCTCAAGTGGATGTTACGTGATGACGATATCGTGCAAGCACGTTCTGTTTTAGACATTATCAAAAAAATGAACCGCACTCTTAACGAGGGTAAGCAGGAGTTTTACTCCATCCCACCTCTCCAGACGACAGTCGCAGAATTATTATTCCTCTATACAATGGGCCTACCTCAAGGCATGGACCTCAATAATCAATTCTCCTTAGATCACCGCTATTTGCGTTTGCGAATTATTTGGAAAATAACCACCTCCAAGGAGGCTGAGCTCAAAAATTCCCTGCTCATCAATGAGGCAGAAAAGAGAGGTCTCATCGTCTCAGCAGAGGGTAATGTTCCGATGTATCTTAAAATGAATCAAACTATTGTATCGTCTTTTTTTAAAGCGATGGCCATGGCATTAGTCTTGGTTTGTTTTCTGATTTTTTGCGTCTTTCGAGACTTTAAAATATCTCTCCTCTCCATTTTTCCCAATATTATTCCCCTCTCATTTGGTGGCGCTATTATGTATGCCAAAGGCACCTATATTGATATTGGAACGAGTTTAGTGGCCACTGTTTGTCTGGGTATTGCTGTGGATGACACAATTCACTTTGTGGTGAATTTTAAAATGTTAAGACAAAGAGGTTACTCCATTTACGATGCCATCAAAGAGACTTTTGCCATCACCGGTATGGCCCTTATGACAACGACAGTGATCCTAGTTGTGGGCTTTGGCAGCTTTATCTTTGCTGACTTTATCCCCAACCAAAACTTTGGAATCCTATGCGCAATCGTGCTCTTATTGGCCTTAATCACAGACCTGATTTTCTTACCGGCAATTCTTTTTTTAGGGATTAAAAACGGAAAATAGACCAAAAAAAAAGCCCCCTTTAAACATCCTTGTTTCCAGGGGACCCGTGTCCGTCTCATTCATTTTAATTGTACCAAAAAATACTTTTCACTCTACTAAAAAAACACTTTACTCCATCATTACAAAAGAAAATATTGATCTCTTTTATCAGAAAAGTAAGTTTTCAAGTAGTTAGCATGAGTACTCTATCGAAAAGGTGGAGCATACATGAGCCCACCTTTATTCCATAAAGCATTAATACCTCGGGATAATTTTAAAGGACTCCCCTGTCCCACGTTCCGTTCAAAAACTTCACTATAGTTACCAATCTTTTGAATGATATTAAAAGCGAATTTTTCAGAAAGGCCCAAACTCTTACCATTGCCCGGAGTCACGCCTAGGAAGCGTTTGATACGCGGGTCCTTTGACTTTAAAAAAGTGTGAACATTCGAAGATGTCATCCCCAATTCTTCGGCCTCTAATAAAGCATAAGTGGACCAGGTGAGAATATCGTACCAATTATCATCACCATGGCGAACAACGGGGGCCAACGGCTCCTTAGAAATAATGTTTGGCAGGATAATATAATCATTAGGGTTTTTGATTTTCGAGCGTTCACTGGCAAGCCCAGAGGCATCAGTGGTTAAAGCATCACAACGCCCTTTAAAAAAGGCCGCGGTCACTTCATCATTCGATTCAAAAACGACAGGCTTCATTTTCATGCGATTCTTACGAAAATAATCGGCCATATTAAGCTCCGTCGTGGTTCCCTGCTGGGTGCAAATCGAGGCCCCATTAAGGTTTTTAGCATCTTTAATGTTGTCTTTTTTACGGACCATAAAACTTTGCCCATCATAATAAATAACAGGGCCAAAATTAAGGCCGAGAGTAGTATCACGAGAAAGAGTCCAAGTTGAATTCCGTGAGAGAATATCAACCTCTCCCGATTGCAAAGCGGTAAATCGTGATTGCGCCGATAGACCGACATATTTTACTTTACTTGGATCTCCAAAAACCGCGACCGCTACCGCTTGGCAAACTTCTACATCAAGACCACGCCAAACACCTTTTGCATCCGGAGCAGAAAAGCCGGCCAACCCCTGACTCACACCACATTTAATATGACCTCGTTTTTTGACAATATCGAGGGTTTTACCGACCGATAATATTGAAGTGCTTAAAAATACACTTGTAATAAAAATAATATGACGCATATGCCTCTCCCTGATTAATTAGATAAGGTAGAAAATATAATGACTCAAGTATCTTTATTTGCAAACAAAGAAATGAGAAAAAGGACTTGTCTTTTCCCCATTCATTCTCATATACCTAGGCCATGAAAAAAAAGAGTAAGTTTGGTGTTAATGAAATGATTCTTGTGAGCTTATTGCTCTTCCTAGTGTTTATTTTTGCTAAAGAATGGCAAAAAAACAATCGGCTGTCCCAACAAGTGGAGCACCGCTTACATCAGCTTAAGGGCCAAAATAATCGTTAAGACCTTTGGATTTTAAACGCATAATCTTGCCTTTGAACTTAAGGTCGTGCATCCCTTGAACTTGAGCGCGCATGGATTTGATATCCCCTTCATCTTTGGTAAATAAATCGCTCTGAGTCAGGCAATTACCAATTGCATCAAGCGCTACGCGTATCAATCCCTCTTTATTGACTAATGATTGGCCATCAAAATCCCCGAGAGAAATAACGGGACGCCCCAAGGCCATGCTTTCAAAAACTGGCGTGGCATCACAACTCTCCACACCATGCACCAAGGCCTTGGCCTGGGCCATCAAAGGAGCAAATTCACCCAAACAGCGATTACCTAGAAACTTATCATCACCCAATTCGCTTTTTAATGGCCCAAGATGAGCATCCTCACCGATAAAGACAAAAGGCGCTTGGCAAGAGGTCAGCTGATCAACTAATCCCCGAGCGGACTTTTCCCCAAAGCTGGGTGCATTCACAAAGAGATCACGAAATGCGAAAGCTTGCCGCATGCCTGTCGGGAAGAGCGGCAACTCTGCCAAATTGAGAAGTGCAGGCACCAATTCGTATTGCCCCTCTAAGAGGTCAAAACGACTCGCCAACTCATCAGAGCTAACCCAAATTTTATCAGCTTGCGCTAATGACTTTTTGGCAAAAGAGCGACAATAAGTCTTAAAAAGGTGATAGCGAAGCCCTTTACCTTGAAGAGAAAGGTCATTCACTAAATAAGTTAATTGTTTAGTCTGTTCACATTTGGGTAGGCCCTGACTCAGACCAGAGCTAATATTGATAATGAGATCATAAGAACAAGAAATAGGCACCTGCTTCACTGCGCCTGGAAGAAGTGCCTGGTAGCGAGAAAAATCACTTGGCGATTGCATCAGGCGCGATAAAAAGGAAGAGCGAATCGGTCGCATTTCAATAGGGCCCAGTATCGCTTTGGGTCGATGGGCAATCGTAAAAATAGGTGCATCCTCAAATACTTCTAAGCATTTTTCGACAATAGGATGAACACTTTCTCGCGCCAATAAATGATCAACTGTAATCGCCACTTTCAATTTTAGTTCTCTCCTTGCTTAAGTGCCCTTTGCTTAAAATATTCGGCAGTCGCCTGAATACCCTGCTCAAAGCTCACTTTTGGCGTATAATCGCTAATGCTTTTTAATTTATTCAAATTCGGTCGGCGTCTTTTAGGATCGTCCTCTGGTAGGGGTAAATAGGTTAATTGTGAGCTGGAATCGAGATACTTTAGAATCAATTCCGCACAATCTTTAATCGTATATTCGTCGGGGTTACCGCAATTAAACGGCGTATGCACCTCGGAAAATAGAACATTATGAATCGCCTGAACTAAATCTTCCACATAACAAAAAGAGCGAGTCTGACTACCATCACCATAAATGGTAATGTCCTCACCTTTCAGCGCTTGGTTAATGAAATTGGGAATCACCCGGCCATCATTGGGACGCATTCGTGGCCCATAGGTATTGAAGATACGAATAATACGAGTATCAACATTATGATGACGATAATAGGACATAGTCATCGCCTCGGCAAAACGCTTGGACTCATCATAACAAGAACGAGGTCCTATGGGGTTCACACAGCCGACATACTCTTCGACCTGGGGGTGAATTTCAGGGTCGCCATAAACTTCAGAAGTCGAGGCCTCGAGAAAACGCGACTTCTTCTCCTTCGCCAATTCTAACAACTTGAGTGTCCCTTCAGAGTTGACTCGCATAATCTCAAGGGGAATAATTTTAAAATCGATTGGTGAGGCGGGTGACGCCATCGATAAGATATAATCAATGGGCAGGTCTTTAAAATCCGGAATAGATTCAAAAATATTACATTCATGGAATTCAAAATTCTCATACTTTGACAACAATTCAATATTTGAGCGAGAACCGGTAATAAAATTATCAAGGCCTATAACACGTGCCCCCAAATTTAAATAAAACTCCGAAAGATAAGACGGAACAAATCCCGCCGAACCGGCCACGAGGACGGTTTTTCCTTTAAGATCACCAGGTAATTGAATTCTCTGACTCATCGCAAACTTCCTTATTTAATACGATTTAATTTGTATAATACTCGATCCCACAAGAAGCAAACCGCCCCCAATTAATTGAATAGGATCAAGAGTTCTATCTAAGAATAGCCAATTCACCACAACTGCGCAAAAAGGAAAAGACATTTCTGCTAAAGCAGCGACTTTTGTATGAACTCGTTTGAGGCCTAAATAATAAAGACTCATGGCCAAAGTACCTGAGATCAATACCATCACCAGCATTTTGCCCCAAAAATCCAGATTTAAGGGAAGCACTAAACGTGTTTGATAAAAATAAATAGGAATTAATACTAAAAGGCCGAGAAAAAAGCGCATACCAATCAAAAGCGAGGTCTGGACACCTTTTTTCTGCAATTTCTTGCCAAAGACCGTTGAGCTCCCCCAGCCTAAAACCGCCAGAAAGGTCAGGCCATAACCTAGAATATGATCGCGGCTCATACCGATCATGGTTGTGCCCCCGGCGACCACTTGATGGACATCCTGGTAGCCAATTAACAAACTGCCCAAAAAGCAGAGAAAGGCCAGTCCCCAAAAACGCTTATTAATTCTCTCTTTTAAGATCACAACTGCCAAACTAATGGCCACAACCGGTTGCCATTTTTGCAAAAGAATGACCACAGAGGGGTTGAGGTATTGGAAGGCCCAAGTAAAACAAAGCGTCGCCATCGCTGATCCACCACCACCGATCACTAAAAAGGAAAAGAAATCTCCTAATGGCATCCCCAATATTTGCCGTCGCCGCTTGATTAGAACTGGCAGGTAAAGCACACTCAAAATAAGATGCTCCACCGTGACAATAATAATGGGAGCAATTCCCTGACCTAACAAAGGGTAGCGAATAAGGGTGTCTATTGCCCATAGTAAACAGGCACAGAGAATAAGGCCAATACCTATCAAGCGCCAATCTCCGGACGTAAATAAGTGTCATAAAATTGATCAAACGATGCCTTGGCCCGCTCCGCCGCCAAAAGCTTCTTCATTTTTTTACGCTCGCCACGATTTTTAATTTTTTCTTTCATCAAAACTGTCGGCAGGAGGCCAAAATTAATATTGGACGGGCACGGTTTCGTGACTGTCATAACGTAATTGACAAGGGCGCCAATGGCGGTTTCCACAGGCCAGGTAGGTACCTCACGTTGGCAAATCTGCGACCAAATTTGGCCGGCCGCATAGAGTCCCATCGAAGCGCTCTCAGTATAACCTTCAACCCCTGTGATTTGACCAGCAAAAAAGATATTGGGAAACTTTTTCGACGACATATCGCGGTTGAGAAGCTTACGCGCATTGAGAAAGGTATTGCGGTGAACGGAACCCAAGTGAATAAACTGGGCATTTTCAAGCCCTGGAATCTGACGAAAAACCCGCACTTGCTCGGGATATTTTAAACGAGTTTGAAACCCCACTAAGTTAAAGGCCGAGCCCAAAAGATTTTCTTTGCGCAATTGCACGCAGGCATAAGGTAATGTGCCATCGGCCATTTCAAGACCTATAGGCTTCATGCAAGAAAAACGCGCGGTATCCTTCCCCCGTTCTGCCATAATATCCACTGGTAAACAAGATTCAAAGAACTTATAATCTTCAAAGTCCTGTGCCGGAACTTTTTCCGCTTCCACTAAAGACTTTATAAAACTTTCGTATTGTTCTTTATTGAGAGGTGCATTGAGGTAATCCGCATCAACGCCCTCTTCTTCTGAGACCGTTTTATGGCGGTCTTTATAATAAAGTTTAGAATAGTCTAAGCTATCAGCATCAACCACTGGTGCGATGGCATCATAAAAATACCAATCCTCTTTCGATAACTCTTGCACCAACCATTGTTGCAAAGGCCCAGTAGTCAAGGGGCCTGTCGCCACAATGACATAATCGCAGGCAAACTCTTCCATTAAGGCAATAGGATTATCGGCTTCTTTTTCAACCACGCTAATGAGTGGATGGCGGTGTAATTTATCGCTCAACGCTTGAGAGAATTTTTCGCGATCGACGGCCAAAGCGTCCCCGGCCGGGACAGCAAACTCTTCACCAGTTTCTAAAACTAAAGATCCCAGAAGACGCATTTCATTTTTTAAAGCGCCATGGGCCGATGCCGCCGCTTTGGACTTTAAGGAATTGGTGCATACCAATTCACCAAAAGTGGTCATTTTCTGAGCCGGCCCCAATTTAATGGTTTTACATTCCATTAAAATGACTTCAACACCCCTCTCGGCCAAAAAAAAGGCAGCATCACAACCGGCCAAACCTGCTCCAATGACCAAAACTCGCTTCTTCTCATTACTCATTTATATTCCTTTCCCCTGGCAAAATAAGATCCATTTTGCCACTCACCAACCTTCCAGTAAAAATCCTTCAACAATAGGTTTTACTCGTCGCTTATATCAATTAAACTCTTGAAAAGAGGTTTTCAATTCGATAATTAAGATCAAGGAACTTATTACCTAGAAGGACGCATTCATGCAATTATTTCTGCACCAAACCCATCATAAAATCGCCGACTTTACAGCGATAAAAGACACATTGCAAGAAATTATGCAGTCCGCTGATACTAAAGTTAATGGCCTGCATTTATTCCCGGAGCTCTTTCTCACTGGCTACCCCTTAAAAGATCTCTGCTTTGACCCCAACTTTATTGACCGCTACCAAAAGCTCCTCTCTCAAATCAATGAGTTCTCAAGTAATCAGGCCAAAAATCCTCATTTTCTAGCACTGCTCGGAGGCCTTGATTATACTTTTGATGACAACGGTCTTCCCTTAATCATTGAAAATGTCATCTTCGCCCTGACTCCAGGAACTGGCCTAAAGCGCATTTATAGCAAACAATTATTACCTAATTACGATATATTTGATGAAAAAAAATATTTCTCACCCGGCAAAGAGGCCACGATCATCTCATTTGCCGGTAAAAACATAGGTGTCCTGATTTGCGAAGATATGTGGCACTCCAGCCACCATAGCGAAGACCCCACTGGGAAATTGGCCCAAAAGGCGCAAGATGATCAAACTCCTCTTGATCTAGTCGTGAATTTATCCGCGAGTCCCTTTTTCCTTGGAAAAGGGCCCAAGCGCCAAGAGCGAGCTCAACAATTAAGCCATTTTTTCGGTACTCCCTTCGCCTACGTCAATCGCGTTGGTGGCGAAGATGAAATTCTTTTTGATGGTGATAGCTTCGTTTCCAATGGCGAAGAGATCGTTGGCCGTACCAAATTATGGCATAGTGATACCCTCATCCTTCCCTGCCCTACTTACTCAAGTAAAATCCAAGGGGCCAATATTTGCAAAGATAAGGTGGAAAATACCTGGGAATCACTGATGGAACCTCGTCTAGTGAAAGACGCCCAAGGTCTACGCTTATGCTCATTAACTGATAACGAATGTTTTACCATTTTACAGGCGCTACGCTTAGGTGTTGTTGATTACGCCCAAAAAATTGGTGTTAATTCTTTTCTCGTTGCCCTTTCAGGTGGCATGGACTCGGCACTTGTTCTTACCATTCTACGGCTGGCCCTCCCCAAAGACGCCAAAATAGAAGCGGTTTATATGCCCGGCCTTTTTTCGGCCAGCGAAAGCTATGATCTTTCCTATGACTTATGCCATAATTTAGGTGTTCCTCTTAAAACATTACCCATT
Organism: Bacteriovoracaceae bacterium; assembly: GCA_041586955.1. Classification (GTDB taxonomy): domain Bacteria; phylum Bdellovibrionota; class Bacteriovoracia; order Bacteriovoracales; family Bacteriovoracaceae; genus JBFGZE01. The sequence continues at coordinate 15,675 of JBFGZE010000023.1, read as the reverse complement.
AAGTTTTTCCATTCCTCAATTCGCAACGCCTTTGCCGATCAAATGCAAATGCCACTAGAAGGGCTGGCCGATGAAAATATTCAAAGCCGTTTAAGGGGAGCTTTGTTGTATGCACGCTCTAACCAAACCGGGGCCTTGGTTCTCAATACCTCTAATAAATCAGAATTAGCTGTAGGTTATTCTACTCTCTATGGAGATTCTGTGGGCGCCTTAAGTCTCTTAGGAGATCTCTATAAAACTGAAGTTTTTACTCTGGCCCGTTATATTAATAAACAGTATAATAATCCAATTCCTCTGGGGATTATTGACCGGCCCCCCTCGGCGGAATTGCGAGAAAACCAACAGGATAGTGAAAGCCTTCCTCCATATGAGCGCTTGGACGCAATCCTAGAGGGAATTCTCAGCTATGCTTATCATTTAAATGATCTTAAAATTGCAGAAAGTAGTAGAGAAGAAATTACAAAAATATATGATCTTATAAGGAAATCTGAGTATAAAAGAACTCAGTTTTGTCCCATCCTCAAGGTTAAGCCAAAAAGTTTGGGATTTGGTCATCGCGTACCATTAACTCAAGAATGGAAAAATTAAAAAATTAATAACTTGTAAGGAGTGCACCATGCCCAAATTAGAATTAGATGTATTATTAAAATCTGTAACAGATCTTCAAAAAGATTTTCAAGGATTAACGAAGACAACCACTAAAAATTGGCAAGAGCTTAAAACGAAGGCCACCAATTACGTTAAGAAAGCTGAGACTGATGTCAAACATATCGTCGAAAAAGACGTTAAAATTGTTTTAAAAGCGCTAAAAAAAGAAAAGTCCAAAATCGAAAAAAACATTAACGCTGAACTAAAAAAGGCAACGTCCTATCTTGATAAGGTCATCAAGGATCTTGAAAAGGCAGTTAACGGCCAAGTTAAAAAAACAAAGAAAAAAGTTGCGAAAAAGTCTACGAAAAAAGTGGCCAAGAAAGTAACTAAAAAAACGGCGAAGAAAACCGCCAAGAAAGCAGCTAAAAAGGTTGCTAAAAAAACCACCAAAAAAGCGACGAAGAAGGCCACTAGCAAAAAAACCACTAAGAAGGCCACCCAAAAAAAATCCAGTAAAAAATAATTAATTTGAAAATACTATTGATTGATATCAAGGAAAAGCCGCCATTTTAGGCGGTTTTTTTTGGTCAAAATAAGAAAAATCAGCTACCATGAAGCAATAAGTCATTGTTGCAACGAGGTAAGGATTTGAAAAAACTTGAAAGGAGTCTTGGGCTTAGCGCTGTTGTCGCTATATCTGTCAGCGCCATGTTGGGTTCTGGAATTTTTGTTCTCCCTGGAATTGCCATCGCCACCACCGGCCCTTCTGTTTGGTTGGCCTATACTCTCGCCGCTATCGCAGTGCTTCCCGCCGCCATGAGTAAATCAGAATTGGCCACAGCGATGCCTACCTCAGGGGGGACCTATGTTTACCTTGAACGTAGTTTTGGCCCAGTCGCCGGAACAGTAGCAGGACTCGGACTTTGGCTCTCACTTCTTTTAAAGTCGGCCTTTGCTCTAGTTGGTTTTGGTGCCTACCTCAGTGTTTTGGCCGATATTCCACTTATCCCAACATCCCTCACTATTTTGACAATTATTACCATTCTCAACATACTTGGAGTGGGCAAGGTCTCAAACCTCTTAATTATCATTGTTTCCGTCTGTATCGCCTCCCTCATCTCGATTTCAGGTTTTTCTATTTTTAATTTCAACTCGGATTACCTTTTCCCCATGTTTCCCTTGGGAATAAAAGGTATTATGGCGGCGACTGCTTTAGTTTTTGTCTCATTTGCTGGCGTCACTAAAGTCGCAGCAATTGCCGAGGAAATTAAAGATCCTGAAAAGAATTTACCACGAGGTATTCTCATTTCACTGGGTATCGTCACAGTCGTATATTCCAGTGTCACTTTTATTCTCGTCGGCAATTTTCCCTACGAGGAATTAGCGGGAAATATTAAACCCATTTATCATCTGGCCCTAAAAGTCGGCGGCCCCTTCATCGGCTCTGCCTTAGCTGTTATCGCCGTCATTACCATGAGCTCCATGACCAATGCCGGTATTCTGGCGGCTTCCCGCTTTCCCTTTGCAATGAGTCGCGACAATTTATTGCCCGGTCCTCTTGGTCGGCTTCATGACAGGTTTATGACACCTTATTGGTCGATCATTTGCTCTGGCCTTATCGTCGCCATTTCCATTACCACTATGGATGTTGCGAAAATTGCCAAAATGGCCTCCGTTTTTATGCTTTTGATCTACCTGGCGGAAAATATCGCAGTCATCGTCTTAAGAGAATCCCGGGTTCAATGGTATATACCAACTTTCAAATCACCTCTCTACCCGGCACTACAAATTTTTGGAATCATATCCATCATGCTCCTTTTGATGGCGATGGGACTGCCAATCATTCTTCCGGCCATGATCTCGATTACGATTCCAGGACTGCTCTTATTTTTCTTTTACAGCCGTAAACGCACCACTCGCAAGGGTGTTATCGGTATGCGCGGAAAACGAGAAGACTTAGTTCTCGATGAAAATTCGCTACAAGAGGCGACTCCCTTGCGCCCCTCTCGTCTAGAAAATATTGACCTTTCCATGGATGCCAATGTAGTGGTAGCACTTTTTGGCAAGGAACGCTCTCCAGAGATGCTAATTGAGATGGGCACTGGTATTAACCAACAAGGTAACCTAGAAGTCGCTCATATTACCGAAGTTCCCGAGCAAACCGACCTCTCTGATATCAGTGATGACCCGGCCGAGCTGCGCTCCCTACGCCGCCGCGTCATTGCCATGGCGATGGAGAAAAAAGAACCTATTACTTTTGATCCCGTCGTCTCTCACGATATTACCAAGACTATTTATGAAATTAGCCAACGGCTTCACTGCCAATGGCTTCTTATGGAATGGGCCGGTAAAAACTCCAGTGGTTTTACTGTTCACAACCCTGTTGGCTGGCTCAAAGATCACCTCCAATGTCACCTCGGTATTTTTCGCGATGCTGGTGTTCGCTATATTCGAAAGATTGTTATTTTCTTAAGAGATGAAAATAATGATCCCTTGGCCCTGGAGACGGCCGATCATTTGGCGAAAGTCAATCAAGCGGACCTCACTCTCATCAAAATCCTTCCCTCAGATACACCGGATGAAGTTTATCATCAAATTGAAAAACAATTATTAAATCTCGTTGGCCAATGTGCATCCCCCGCGAGTGTCCGTCTGGAAATGGCCGACAATCCTATTGAAAGCATGATTGCCTCAACTGTTGAATATGACCTACTCTTATTTGGCCAAAGCAAAAACCTTACATTCTTTCAAAAGTACCTCGGCAGCGATGATGACCGTCTGATCGCCAAGGCGGCCTGTTCCGTGATTTCCATCCATACACGCCGTCAATACTCCTTCGATGATGAGATCTAAGGTCACGATGTCAATTTTTAACTTCGCGGCAGCGATCAGATTGATAATCTTGCTCGTGGCCTCGAAAAAATTAAAGTATTGCGCTTAAATTTTTGCTTAATCACAAGCCTATACGGCCCAGAGAGTTCAACAATAGAACATGCAATTCGCAGACTACCAATAATTTAGTCTTTTTAGTTCTGGCCAAGTGCAAAAACACCATGTGTTCTTGAATACTTACCATCAATTTATTTATGGCACACCAATTGCTTTAATCTAAATCAAAGTGGCCAATAGTGGTTCCGACTCCTGGAGAAAAGGACTCCCAACCACTTTTATTATATATGTACCCGTGACCTTTTCCTAAAGTCACGGGTACATTTTTAGGAGAATAGTGTTATGTATGCCCAGACCTTAAGAAGTGAACTATTGCCAGAAAACAATCATTTTAATGTTGTTAATCATAGAGATCAACAACTCAAAGGTGCTCACTTTATTATTCCACAATTGAATGGCCCAGAATTAATAGATGGAATTAATAGATTTGCTATTAAAAATCGATATAAAAAAAATCAGACCCTCTTTGTTCAAGGAAACCCCTTCTACGGAATTTTTTTAATCTTATCGGGAAAAATAAAAATTTCACAAACATCTGCAGATGGGAAGGAAACTATTATTCGAATTGCACGGCCTAATGAATTTCTTGCTCATCATCATATCTTCAAACACGAATCACACAATTCAACCGCAACAGCAATTGAAGACTCCCTTATTTATTTTCTAGATAAAAAGTCTATCGCTTACTTAATCGATAGATTCCCACAACTCACGACTCATTTTTATCGTCATTTATTAGAGGAATATAGGGAAATAGAAATAAAGTTTGTAGAAAAATGCCAGAAAAACGTACGCGAAAGACTTGCCCACCTTTTAATAGACTTGGCGGAAAAAGATGGTGGTGTAGACGAAAATGGCAATTTTAAATTTAATGTATTTTTAAGTAGAGAGAATATGGCCTCAATAATTGGAACAGCAACGGAAACGTTAAGTCGCTTTTTAAGTGAATTGAAAAGTGAGGAAATTATAATACAAAAAGGAAAAGTTCTATATATTAAAGATATGCCCAAACTACTACGATTTGCCAGCTAATTGATATCATTTATAAGGGGTTAATAATACCCCTTATAGAAGTGGAAAATTATGATATTAGACTCATCTATAATTTCTTAGTGATTTTTTCATGATAAAGTCATGTCTTAAGAAATTTGAGAATTCCACCGTCCCCAAAAACTTGATTTTCATTTGAAGAATAAGGCCATTAGGTTTTTCATGAAAATTCTTTTGTGACAAGCACTGAGCACTTTGAGGCCTTAGAAATCCATTCGGTAATACTACTCATATATAGTTTTTCGATACCGCTTAGGCCATGCGTTGACATCAATATAAGATCCGGTGCAGAACCATTGATTTTATTCTCAAGCTCTTTTTGAATAGACTTGACTCCAGGGATAATTTCGACACTTGCGCTGCCATTACTCTTTGATGCAAATTTTATAAACTCTTCTAGTTTTTCTATGGCATATTCATTCTCAGGATAAAATTCTTTGAGGACACCTATATCACTTTTCGAGCTTACAATTTCCTTGTCTTTTAAAACATGTATAAATTCAAATTTTGAGCTAAAGGTATTCAGTAAAACTCTGGCCCATTCTAATAAATCAACGAATTCATTATTTAATACAAAGGGAACAACTATCCTTTTGGGATTCATGGCCTTATTATCTTTAACAATTAATACCGGTACTTTAGAAATTCTTAAAACCCTATCTATGGTCGAGGCAAGCCATAATGTCTCCTCGCTCAAATCTTTATTCCAACCAAGAATAATCAGTTTGGAATTCTTTTCATTAGCTCTTTCGACAAATTTTTTCGCTCGATCTCCAAAAGCAAGTATTGGTTCAATATCATTTTGCATTTTGATCCAAGGTCGAACTTGTCCTTTTAGTTTCTTGAGTAATTCTTCTTTCACCATATTGGCCAATTCATCAAATTTGGATTCAAGGTCAGGATTAAACAGATGCCTGGTATTCGAATTCACACTTGAAATATGAACATGCATGACGACCGGGTGACACTTAAGCATATTCGCCCAAAGCATACCTGTCTCAATTGCGAGATTTGAATTATCAGACAAGTCTGTTCCAATAATTATTTCAGTTTGTGCCATTACTATTCTCCGCCATAATTTTCATAATCTCTACGCTCTTCTTTTTGAACAAAGTTGTTCGGGTGCAAACTGGTGTTTGTTTTACCTACTTCATTGATATACTCTTGATGAGGCGAAAAATTACGATAATTATAATAGGGACGGTTCGCTTCCATATCAAGGTCTAAATCTTTATCCAGGGGACAATACAAAATATCATCTTCAATGACAAATGAAGAACTACTAATCTCACCGTCTCTTTTCTTTCCATCCTTTTTCCAAAAGCAAAGTCTAGTTAAAACATTCATTCCTTTCTCCTTAGAAATATGGGAAGGTCTTACTCTTCCCTTCACTGCTTTTTTACAATCAACGACAGCGACCTTAAATCCTCCCTCCCAGGTTTTTCTGGTTGGCCAAAGCCGCTTTTTCATCTTTCATTGAGCAAGTAAGATGCCAACTCAAAGGCTTCTTTTAATTTCAATTAGTTAAATTATTTTTCTATTTAATTTACGGAAATGAGAGAACAAAAAAGACTATGGTAGTTTCAGCAATCATTTTTTATCTTCAACCCAATGTTGAAGATATTGGTACTATTAATTCTATAACAATAATAAAGAGTGATGTGGAAGGACTGAATAGAGAAGACAACCTCACCTTTAATCAAGGCCCTTAACTGATAGCGAGAAGTGCCACTGTTCTAGTGGCATTCGGGTTCATAACTAATATCAGCACAGCTGACGCAAAGAAAGGCCTCTGGAATCGCATTCAATCTTTTGCTAGAAATTTCCTCTCGACATTCCTCGCACAAACCATAAGTGCCATTTTTAAGTCTTCCGAGTGCCTTCTCTAGTTGATAGATTCGAATATCTATACTTTCAATGATCGCCTCAAGCTTATATTCCATTTCTCGATCAGACCCTTCATCGGCGATATCAGGATGAGATTCATTGGCCTTTAATTGATTCAGATAATTGGATTTATCAGCTAGTAACTTCACCTTTTTTTGAATAATAAAATTCTCGTACTGGTCTATATTCACAACATCCGTTTTACCGACTGCGCTTTTTATGTTTCTTTTTTTTGGGGAAACGTTTATCCAGGGGCCCGCCATGACCTCTTCTGTAGGAGATAAAAATAATAATTCATCGCTGCTTTCGGCAAAGCTGTCTACGAGCTGATTATATAGTTGAAAATCATATTGTCTTAATTTGACACGACGCTGACCCATTGAGAACTCCTTACAATTTCCCATTTGATAATTCCATTTACTATAAGCAAATTAAGTGCCAAGTACTTAGATAAGTTTTTTCAGCATGTTAGGTATTTAAGTTAGATTTTTAAGGAATATTTGATTCTAAGGCAAGGCGTCAAGATGAACTTCCTGTTCTTCCTGATCCAATTTAATTGAAAAATCTGTAGACTTTATTGCATGCTTGGCCATTAACTTATGTAGTTGCCGTACAGAGACTTGGGCCTCTTTGGCCATGATTGAGACTTTTCCCCTATGGGCAATAAGTAACTCTGTCAGGTACTTTTTTTCAAAGGAGGCAGTTGCCTCTCTTCGCGCTTCCACGAGGCCAATACTCCTCCTGTCGAGAGGAGAAATTGATAAAACATCCCTACTTGCTGGAATCATTTCCCTTGGAATATTAATAGCGGATATTTCTTTCCCGCGTTCTAAAACATAGGCCCTCTCAAGAATATTTTCCAACTCTCTTACATTTCCAGGCCAATTGTAATTATGAAAAATACTTAAGGCCTCATGCGAAACCGCTTTTATCTCTTTTTCATAAAGGGCGTTTAGCTTTTCTAAAATCTTTTGGCATAAAAATGGAATATCTTCCTTCCTATTTCTTAGGGCAGGAATCTCAATTTGAAAAACATTTAACCTAAAGTAGAGGTCTTCCCTAAAGTCGCCCTCTTTTACCATAGACTTTAAATCATTATTGGTTGCAGCGATAATTCTTATATCAAGTGGTATATCCGCTTCTCCTCCTACCCTTTGAATAAATCTTTCTTGTAAAACTTGTAAAAGCCTAACTTGGACAGGCCTGGTAATTGTTCCCACTTCATCCAAAAAAATCGTACTCTTGTTAGCAAGTTCAAACTTTCCAATTTTTCTTTTGATGGCCCCTGTAAAAGATCCTTTCTCATGTCCAAAAAGTTCACTTTCAACAAGTGTTTCAGGTATGGCCCCGCAATGGACTTCTACAAAGTGCCGTTCACTTCTTTCACTTAATTGGTGAATGTATTTCGCAAGCAAACTTTTTCCTGTACCAGATTCACCCGTAATGAGAATAGTTGTCCTACTTTTTGCAATTTGCACTAAATTTTCAAGGTCATGTGAAAAATCACTATTTTCAGTGTGAAAAAAGCTCTTCGACGGTAAGAAGTCATTTACAATCGCTTTAGAGACCTCTTTAAGCTGAACTCTTTCTTCTTCGACAAGTAACCGATGCTCTAAAACTTCTTTTGTGAATGGAATTTGTAAAATATTATTAAACCCAAGTTTTAATAGTGATCCTGCATCATCTTGCTTTCTGGCATCTGCTAAAATAAAAACCCTGATCTCGGGAAAAGAGTTTTTTATAAAAGAAAGCTTCTCTTTATAATAATCATCATCTTGTTTTTGTGTTTTAAAATTATTGAGTAAAATATAATCAACAAATATAAATTCAAACAAAGTCTGGTTTTCGACAAAACACTCGAGGTTCAAGCTTGTACTTGAAACTATTTGAAACTTATCGACAAGGAAATCTTTAAGAGCGGAGATCACTCTATCTGAATCAGTAATGACTAATATCTTCTTTAAATTACTCATAAAGTCACCTTATAATGCAGCATGCAATAAAAGTAATATTAATAATGAAGACTTTTACTAAAAAGTCAATCTATTCCCTGCCAATGACTCATTTAACCATTGATCACCTCATCGCCAAAGCTCTATCCATCCAGAAATCATTAGAAGGATGACCCTAACAACTTCCTGAATAAATAGACCTAACCTCTCTCCTGCAATGGCCATTTATCTAAAACAAAAATACGCCAAAAAAGGGATCGTTAATAATTGGCCAATTGCTTTAGCATTATAGAATTTTTGGGTCGCAGAGGAATAACAAATACCGCATTTATGGAACAATTTGTTCTACAATTCTGATTCCTTCAAATTAAAAAACTTTAAAAATTAGACACTTGTATTACTTAGAGATTTTGGCACAAGCATTGCTGCTAAACCCATCGAAAACTTATTGTAAAACAAAATTGATCAATGTCTAAAAGGAGAAATGGGATGAAAAAGAAATTATTAGGGGTCATAACCATTGCGCTGCTACTAAATATTCCTCAAATCCATGCTGAAGATGAGGACCAATACGACGACAATACTTCTGTTGAAAGATGTATCGGTGATAATTGCGTAGAAGAAAAATCTACAGATAGTGAATTAATAATGGAAGACGATGAAACTGAAGTGAGTGAATCCACTTATGATGATGAAAAAAAAAATGACGAGGTCGTCGAGCTCGATGCCAAAAAACAGGATGTCATAATGGCCCACGCGCCAGATGCTGAAAAGAAGAAGTGGTGGCAATTTTGGAAAAGAAGTGGAGCAAAAAGTAGCGCGACACCTGAGCAAGACACAAAAAAGTAATGAATAAAAATAGATAATTTTTAAACAAAGAAGGAGTTTTGAAATGAGAAATGAATTGACAAGAAAAAGTGATTTTTCACCGTTTAAAATGATTAATGAAATGGAGCGAGAAATGGAGCGATTTATGGATAACCTTTGGCGGTCTCCTGGCGTCAGGTTAGAAAACAATCTTCTTCCATCTTGTGAGATCAATGAAAAAAAAGGCCATTACATGATGAGCTTTGATCTTCCTGGAATTCCAAAAGATGAGATTAAAATTGATCTCAGTGAAGGGAAACTACGCATCTATGGTGAGCGAAAAGATGAGCATCATGAAGGTCAGTACACAGAAAGAAGGTATGGAAAATTCGAGAGAACAATTTCTTTACCAGAAAACGTAAGTACAGATGATGCCGAAGCTGTTTTTGAAAATGGTGTTTTAACAATCGCTATGCGAAAAACTGGCGATCCAAAGATTAAAAGACTTGAAATTGCTTCGCGAAGATCAGGTGGCCTTTGGAGTCGTCTATTAGATGGAAATGAAGGGGATAATTCATCTCAAAAGATAAAATCCTCAAAAATAGCTTAGTTTTAGGCGTTTGGGGGGGGGCGTTGCCCCCCTTTTTATTTAAAGCAAAAAAATAGTACAATTAAAACGAGGTCTTTATGAACATCGGCAAAGAAGAAAAAATAGAGTTTATTAATGCCGCCGCTGCCACACTTGCTTGGATAGACTTTTCCAGAGAGAAAACGACAGAAAATAGTGATAATAGGTATGATAAATACATAAAGGACCTGGCCATTACAAGAGGTACGACAAAAGAAGATTTTAACAGGTCCTATCGCGACATATTGATCGAATTAAAGGAAAATTTTGTAGATGGCCGCTGTAGAGCAATTGTATTTATTGAACCACTTAAGTTTAATGCAGTCGCTTCTTCTGAGTTAATAAAATTAATTCAAAACATATTGGTCAATGATAAGGCCGCAGAAAAAATAGTGCTAAATGTGTTTGCCGAAATCAAGAATCTTTTTGGCACACAAAATCGTTTTGATAAGCAGAGCGTGCAATGACAGGAATCTTACTTTTGTACGACAAAAGTAAAAGCTTAGGTTATTTAAAAAAATAAAATATGAAAACAGCAAAATGGTATTCAACTGAAGAAGGAAAGTACGTTATCGAATTAAAAGTTGATAATCTGGAGCAGCTTTTCGACAAAAAAGACCCCAATCCTTACCGCAAAAAGGATTTAGATGATGATGCTGCCGAATACATTATTTCTTCAGCAAGTGAAATCGGTCTCAAAAACATTGGAAAAATTAAGATTTTCACCTATGATAACACTAGCAATCAGGTTCATAAAACCATTCAAAAGGCCATTAGTGAATATTTTTTCTATCGGGCAGATATAAAAAGAAAAAACATTCGCACGACATTTTATCTTGGTTTTAAAACCTTAATAATAGGCCTCTCATTTTTATCACTCGTTATTTTCATAACCTCATTATTAGACGATCTTATCAAAAGTAGTCTATTAAAATCATTCATTAAAGAAGGGCTATTGTTAATTGGATGGGTCTCAATGTGGAAGCCAATTAATATTTTCTTGTATGAATGGTGGCCACAAATTACTGCAAAAAATCTTTACGAAAACCTCTCTCTCGTTAATGTTGAAATCATTTATCGTGAAAAAGAAGCGAGAAAAAAGCTTTTTGACAAAAATGAAAACGACACATAGAAGATATGACGAAAAATCATTTTAATCTTTCAGAAAAAATTGAAACACTGGTCCAATAAAAAAGAAAGTAGCAACGAATAAAGGAAGTTGAATTTAATAGCTTGCGCCGGATTAAGATTTTGGATATAAAAAATCGCACCTTGATGTTTCGACCGAAACATCAACCATCCTGAAAAAACTTCTCGCTTAGCGAGGTTGCCAATGGGGGGTTAAGTGGTTCAAGCTAGTTCTAACATTGAGATCAGTGACCCATACCTTATTCTTCTCAAGGCAAGAACGAACTCCCCCACATTTATTACCGAAAAAGTTTATGATATTGGGATTATGACAATGGTCTCAATTAAAATTAAGCAATTAGTCGACGCTGCTATGAAATGGCCAATTTATATATTTCTCGAAATGTTCTTTATTCTTCGGTTCTTAGGTAAATACAAATTTTACAAAATAATCATGAAATTAGATTCAACGAGGAATTATAATGAAAATAGTAATCCTTTCATTAAATAAAAATATTTATTCGACTAAAAGAATTGTCGATGAAGGACGTTCCCGAGGCCATACTATCGAAGTTCTCAATCCATTATTATGCTTTATGGATATCTCAACAGGTGCACCCATGGTCCATTATAAACAGAGAAAGATTGCCAAAGTCGATGTCATCATCCCTCGAATAGGCTCCCCAATCAGCTTTTACGGTATGGCAATCGTACGCCAATTTGAAATGATGGGTATTTATTGCCTAAATTCCTCCGATGCCATTGGTCGATCTCGCGATAAACTAAGGTCTATGCAATTACTTTCGAAAAAAGGCTTACCATTACCGCGCACAAGTTTTGCAAGCTCTACTCAACAGACAAAAAAGCTCATTGAACTTGTAGGAGGTGCCCCAACTGTTGTTAAATTATTAGAGGGAACTCAAGGACGTGGAGTTGTCTTAGGTGAAACCCAAAAGGCATCGGAAAGCTTAATTGATGCTTTTCGAGAACTGAAGGCAAACTTTCTGGTACAAGAATTTATTAAAGGTGCCATGGGAAGAGATATAAGATGTTTTGTCGTAGGTGAAAAGGTTGTCGCCTCAATGATGAGAGTGGCGAAGGAAGGAGAATTTCGGTCTAATATCCACCGAGGTGGGCATGGAGAAAAGGTCACACTGACTCCTGATGAAAGAAAAGTTGCCATCAAAGCAGCAAGGGCGATGGGGCTTAATTTGGCAGGAGTGGATATTATAAGGTCAAGTTCTGGGCCAAAGATTTTGGAGGTTAATTCATCCCCTGGCCTGGAAGGAATTGAGGGAACCACCGCAAAAAATGTTGCAGGAGAAATTATTAAGTATGTCGAAACACGGGTGCAAAAAAATGAAAGATAATGTTTTTTCGCTAGACTTAAAAAAATATCCACTCAACCAAAGAATTATCGAGGAAGTTGATTTTCCTTCTTTTTACGGTATGCAGGAAGTGAAGACTCCTATTTTTGTTCATCGTGCGAGTCAAAAAATTTCCCCTTGTATCATTGTAACTTCATGTATGCATGGAGATGAAATTAGTGGTATGAGAATTGCTCAGAAACTTATGACTTCAAGGCTGAAGCTACAGAAAGGGACATTGATAATAGTTCCCTTAGTTAATATCTATGGCTTCTTGAATAAAGTGAGATATCTTCCCGACCGCAAGGATTTGAATCGCTTTTTTCCAGGAAAAAACGTGGGCAGTTTTGGTACGCGATTTGCTTACTTTCTCATGCGTAATTTTTCCGAGGTGGGCGATTGCTTTATTGATCTCCATTCCGGGCCAGCAGGAAGACTCAATATCCCCCAAGTCCGCTGTGATTTAAAGAATAAGGCGGTTCGAAATATAGTTAATGATATTGATATCCCATTAGCTGTGAACAGTTCTTTGCGAGATGGATCATTCAGACAGGCAATTGATGAAAAGGGAAAAATATGTTTAGTTTTTGAAGGAGGAGAAGGGTTGCGAATTGATGAAAGTGTTACCCAAAGTGGTATGCATTTTATCAAAAGTGTCTTGCGCCATTATAAAATGATTACTCCAGGCACCCGTTCTAAAAACCAGAAACATCTTCTCATCAAAAAAACAAATTGGATTAGGGCCAGCGAAGGAGGGGTTCTTATTAATAAATTCACCCTCGGCCATGTCGTGAAAAAGGGTCAGGTTATTGGAGAATTGAGGAATATAAAAGGGGAATTGCTGAGGAAGATAGAATGCCCGGCCAATGGTGTAATTTTAGGGATGAGGCGCACCGCACTAGTAATGGCCGGAGATTCTCTTTATAATTTAGGCCATATTGGCAAGAATCAACCTTTTGAGGAGGAAATATTTGATTGGGATGAAATATAAAAACCACCTGGTCCATAATTCTTGACAGATTTTAAAGTTTTGAGGAACTTAATCTTTTTGGCGTGAATTTAAGGACCCTCTCATGAAAGAATATTTGATTTTTATCAACAACCCTTTTTATAAAAATATCGCTTTAACTTTAACTTTTATCATTGTGGGTCTCGTTCTCCGCTCTTTTTTATTGAGGGGCCTCAAAAAAAATTCTGTGCTCGACGAGGAAGAAAAGGCCTTTACTCGAAAAAAAATTAAATCCTACCTCAATCTCATCACGATGTTTCTGATTGTATTAGTATGGTTCTCTCATGTGCAGGGAATTCTTATCTCTATGATGGCGGTTGCTGCGGCCATCGTTATTGCCTTAAAAGAAATTATCATGTGTATTACGGGAGGAATCCTTATTTCAATTAATAAACTTTATCGACGCGGGGACTTTTTAGATGTCGAAAAAGTGAGAGGGATTGTGTTAGATAAAAACATCTTTGTCACACGCTTATTAGAATTAGGAACAGAGAGAAACTCGCAACAATTAACAGGACGGATTGTTGCCCTCCCCAATAGCATTATGCTTAGTAAGCTCATTATTAATGAATCTTATTTTGATGGCTTTTCTATTAAGTCCTTTACCTTTACACCCTATGAAGGCGTATCCCTTGAACAAAATGAAAACTTTCTCTTGAACTTGGCCACAGAGATCTCAAGCCCTTATTTAAAACTTGCTGAGGCCTCAATACTAGCATCATGTCGCAAAGAAGGGATTAAAGCACCGAGTCTTGGGCCGCGAATCAAAGTTATTTTAAGGCCGGATAATAAAGTCGACCTGATGCTCAAAATGCCTGTCGAAAATGAATCGATAAGCAATATTGAACAGCAACTGATTCGTTCCTATATTCTCTGGGGTGAAGAGAATAAACTGGTAAGGCCTGAAGTGGCACTAGAGCAAAAACAGGATGAGGAATAAGGGTCACCTCTCCGGGCGGCTTAATTAAAACTATTCCTCCTCGCTTTCTTTCTTTTCTATGACAGTCTTAATTTTGCCTATCTTTTGTTTTAGGGACTTCACCTTTTTCTCTTTGACCTCATTTGTCAAGGCCTCATCCGTTTCGATATTTTTGACTTCTTCCATACTTACATCAATTTTTTGTTTTAAGTGAACGATTGATTCCGCTTTCTCGGCCTTATCAAAAATAATATCTTCTGGCATGTCCTTAATATTTTGAGGACTATCTTTGGCGTAAAGCGGAATAAATTGTTTATCTGGGGAAAACACCCGTTGATTCATAAATGCTGGAGACATAATTTCAATTTTTTCATTATGGAGAGAGTCGAGAATTTCCTCTCTCAGTTTCGCTTTTGTGGAAAGAATTTTTTTTATCTCCTTGAGAAAACCGGAAATCCTATAAGTGACACTATAATCCCCTAGTTTTTGGATATGCATAAAGGGCTCCTCCAGCCCACAATCTTTGGCGGCCTTGAGCAGTGATTTTTCAATGATGCGATGGTGAATATCATAGCCAATAGTAATATCTTCTGAAATGACAGTGCCGGATGCACGAATTACTTTGGTGGCGTTTGTAACAAGATATATATTAGGCAGAGTCGTGAGGTCTCGGTCCGGTGTTTGTATTTCCGTATGAAGTAAACCTATTTCCGTAACTCTTCCAAAATGGCCCTCAATACTAAGGAAATCTCCTGGCCGGTATTTACCCAATGCTTTAAGCATTAGGCCTGCCATAATATTACCGAGAAAGGTTGTTGAGGAGAGCGCCAGTGCCGCAGTAAAACTAATACCTAAGAGACCAATGAGTTGCCCCTTGAGGGTATCTGTGAGAGGTGTGATAAGGATAAGAATAAGCAATAGTAAATTAATCTGAAAAAATAATGCCAATTGAAAGTATATTTTTGAGCTTCCAATTTTTGTGCGAGCACGATATTGAATAAATTGGTAAAAGAGAAAAAGATAGAGAGTTCCCCCAAAAAGGGTCAGTATGAAAGGTACCCATATCTTCAATCCAATGATCGCATCGGATATGAATGTCATATAAATCTCCTATTTTGCGAATGGTTCCGCGCTCTGTCTAGCTAATGCAAATTGGGAATCCCACCCACTCGCCATTAGGAATCTTACTTTGATCATTAAAATCTATGCCATATCAAATTTATTTTAGTCAGAAGAAGGGATAAGATAAATTGTTAACTCCGTACCAGGTGTTACAATAATTTCTTCGGCCAAAGTCTTATACTTTTTATCCCCTACGACTAAAAAAAACGACGGCCTTGTTAATTCCTTGAAATTGAAATTACCAATTTCATCCGTTTGAGTGGTAG
>JBFGZE010000022.1:0-34496 GCA_041586955.1 Bacteriovoracaceae bacterium | reverse complement strand
TATTTTTAAAACTGACTCCTCCTCGTAGGAAAAAGACTCATCATTATGAAAAATAATTTTTAAATCATAACGAACAGTCTGAAACTTTTCATTTAAAAATTGATTTGAACAAATTCCATAAGTATCGGAACCAAGTTCTGATGATAGTTCAAAACGATTCACATCAACACTAACAGCACTCCCAGCAATCGTGGCGATTCCATGAGGAGTTACAAAACACCGCACCACCCTTTGCGTCTTTGGAACCCATAACCAATAACCCACCTCTTCATGAAATGGTAATTCATGGCCTAACTCCCATGCTTTAGTTCTGTAACGCAGCCCATACACCTTCTGTTGATGATATTTAACTAGGCCAAGAGGTTCAAATGCCATTAATTCCTTATACCTATTATGTTCGATCCCTGCCTCTTCTGTAGGAGCGCAACTCTCTCCTCTCTCGCCTTCCCATTCCCCCTCAAATCGTGCCAAAGGTCCTAATTCTAAATCCATCATACTCTCCAACTAGTTAAGAACTTCAATAAATCCATTAATTAAAATTTTACGATAGAGGTGATCTTTTATTCTTTTTGGTGTTTCTAAATCCATTCGTTTGAGCAAATGCTTATACCGAAGAGGACAAGGACCTACGAATAAGCTATTCAAGATAAACTTTATAAATGAAAGTTTGTTTCTTTTTTTCGCCTTAAGATACTTTAAGGTTTTCCCTATATCTAATTCTTCATCAGTTAAATCAGTACCAAAGGGAAATGGCCCAAATAAATCATTTTTCTTAAACTCGGACAATTGCTTCTGGTATCTTGTTGGTAGATTATCGCGAAAACGCTGCGGTAATCGATAATCTTTAGTCAGTTTATTAGCTTTGATCGCTTGTTCAATTAATTCTTGTTGAAAGCGAGAATCCGCAATTTGAATAAGGGAGATCGCGACCTCTTCATCGGTTTTCCCTCGCAAATCAGCAATCCCATATTCTGTAATGACAATATCCCGCAAATGCCTGGGGATAGTACAATTACCATAATTCATGACGATATTCGACATAATTTTACCATGATCATTAATTCTAGTACTGCGTAACTGCAATATTGAACGGCCATCAGGTAATTCATGGGCCATCGCCACGAAGTTATATTGCCCGCCAACACCACTAACTTGTTCCCCACTCTCTAAGGCATCAGAGCAGGCACTGCCATTTAAGGTGACAAACATACAAGTATTAATAAACCGTCCATTTTTTCTTTGAAGACGATCTATTTCCTCATGACCATATAATTGATTAATTTGAGAAATTCTTTTCATACGAATTAATTTGCGTTCTGGTATCGGAAGATTTTTTAAGAATTGATAAAAAGATTTAGGGCCGAGAAAAAAGCCCGCATGAGCAACAGCTCCATTTCTCAAAGAACTCCCTAATACCTCTTGATCAATCTTTAAACGGTTTTGCTCATCAAGTAAATCAGGGAGAATTTTATCTCCATTTTCGAGGATTAAATAATTCTCCTTCCAACGAATCTCCTTTTTAATAATCCCAAAATCTTTGAGGAATTGAAAATCGGAATGTGATAATTGATGATGGATGGCCTTCTCCTCATAGAGAATGTCCAAGATCTTACTATTAAAGTGCTCTTTAATTTTTCCTTCATTTAAAAGCCGTTGGATAATAATAGAATCGTAAACCTTTTTTTTAAGTATCTTTGCAGCATAAAGGCCAGCAAAGCAGTCCACAAACATCTCTGTTGCCGCAAAAAGCCCTTTTTTAAAAGGAAGGAGGTCTCCAAAAGATTTAATAATAGGAAAAATATTGGCATTAATATTTAACGATTTAAGTAGTACCTGATAAGTAGAATTATGCTGATGTCGCAAGCATAGCGAATAGGCCAGCGCATCTCCCAAAGAGCCAATACCGATTTGAATTTCGCCATCATCTTTAATCAGAGTTGATGCGTGGATCCCAATCATATAATCAGCATCAGAGACCCCCATTTTAGGTGGACCAAATACTTTAAAATCGTAATCCCGATTATCCAAGATGATATCAAAAAATTCTGGACCAACGATTGATTCACCATACATAAAGGGTAATTCTTGGTTAACCTGTGCCACAATGGTTATCGGCTTTTTTTGCTCTCTCATTTTCTCGACGAGATCGATCGTGATATCTGGGTTACAACTAAGACTATAGACCTCTTGGCCATCAATTTCTCCCTTACATACCTGCTGACAAATAACATTGACCCCACGATTTAAAATATCACGAGCGGCATGAGTATAATTAGTCGAGAGATAATTGCGTTGAGCAATTCCATTTGATTTAAATTTACCCGCAGGAAAATAAAACTCTATCACTTTTATGTTATCGGGAAGAGTTTGACTCACCCGATCGGCCTCATAATAAAGGTCAGGGTAATTGCCAAAGATGCGTTGGCAGAGAGGCCCATAAAATTTTTTTTCTAAATCGCTCTTCCCCTGTGGTTTTTGTAAGGTCAGAGCGGTCAAAATGGTTAATTGCAGGGATGAGTCTTTTTTGGCCCGGGCATAGATTGAATTGATCAGCGTATTGGCCTTCCCTGCCCCAAGTGGAGCGGCAAGAACAATATTATTTCCAACTTGAGAAATAATATGATCAACAACTTTGTCCACATCTCTTAACCGACTCATTTACTCCCCCACTTACAAGACTGCAATACTCATATCTAACTATCGCAGGAGCTTAAACTATTGCTATGATTTAAATCAAGTAAGAAGGTTATTATAATTGGGAGAAGGTCTATAAGGTCATCCACTTGTTACTGTTTAAACCTCCAAGCGGCTTTTCTCATTTTTTTGAAGAGACAAACCTATCAACTTTCAGTACAGATGTCCAAAAGCTCAACTGCGAGAGCACCGTTTTAGGCAGTCAGTTTATTCGTCACCCAGCTTTCTATTACCCACGACCAAAGGCAATGAGTACGTAAATTATCACCGATTTCAAATAAATAACTTTATTATGGCGAATCACTGCCATTCAAGCTTGGGCAGTGATGAGGGCCTTGACCGAGCATATACTCTATATTCCCCATCATACCTTTTATTTCGCTCATCATTCGCTGTATATTATGAGTCCCCTTTATTCCTCTCATCTGGTCTATCATCAGGCCCATTGCATTTTTCATTTGCTTCATATGCTCTTTTATTTCTTTAGTATGCCTTTTTATTAAACTGGACTTTTCTTTTGAGTCCTTTGCTTTCTCCAAATCGCTAAATGTTCTCATCATCTTATCCATATGACCTTGCATTTTATCCATGGAGTAAATCATCCTATGATTAGGACTATCGCGCAGATAATAATTGAGATTACCATTAGCAAAAGCGAGACTAGGAAACAGAGTTACAAAAAAACCAAATAATAAATTTTTCATCATAAACTCCTAGCGAAAAAATTGAAGTCTATTTCTCAGTAAGGGTTATAACAAATTTAAAGAGAGTTAGGGCCTCTTTTTTCCTCGTCGAGAACGGGGAAAGAGGAGCGCCTTAATAAGGTTTAAACCAAACGTTCTAGACGAGCAACGGCCCGGTCAACTAAATCTAAGCTGCCCTGCCAAAACTCTTGTTCCTCGATACTTTTTCCCATATGCTTTTGGATAAGTTCTACTGCCGTCATCGAACCCGTATCCCGTAAAATTTTAGTATAAAGCTCATTAAAGCCATTCCCATAATTATCCCTTTGAGCATAAATACCAAGACTAAAAAGGTAACCAAAAAGATACGGATAATTATAAAATCCAAAATGGGAGATATGAAAATGAAGCTTATTGGCCCAAAACATATCGTCATATTCAGTCAAGGAGTCCTCATACCACATTTCCCAAGAATTATTCATTAAGATCTTAAGCTCAGAAGGTGGGAGAGCGCGATTTTTTCTCATCTCAACCATTTGTTTTTCGAATTCAAAGCGGGCAGGAATATTGCAAAGCATAGCGGCTGCAATCTCCCCATCTTGCCAAGCAATATCAAACTGATCCTCTTCATTTTGACAATTTTCAAAGAGATAATCTCGCACCAGAGTTTCAGCGAAAATGGACGCTGTCTCAGCGGTTGTCATGGCGTAAGAGGTTCGCTCAATATGCATATCTCGCATGACCCAATTATGATAGGCATGGCCTAATTCATGGGCCAAGGTCATTAAGTTACCCATTGAGCCATCATAGGTTAAAAACACTCTGGGCTCGCGGACCTTATCAAATCTAGTGCAATAAGCACCGGCCGCCCGAAATTCAGTTTCCCTCGCATCAATCCAATTTTTCTGATGCATCATTTTCGCAAACTCACCCATTTCAGGAGTTAAGCCACTAAAGGCCTTGATAATAATATCCATCGCCTCATTGAATGAATATTTTTTTCCATGACATTCACGCTCTGGTGCTGGCGCTAAAATATCCCAAGGAGACAGTTTATTGATCTTCATGGCCATGGCCTGCGCCTTATGGGCCCGCTGACCGATACTTCTATTTTTAAATGTCGTTTCCATCAAAGCATCTAAGGTCTTTCTCGTAATATGACTTTGATGACAACTGATGTCCAGGTAATGCAATTCCTTTTTGGTAGAACGTACAGAATGTTCCTCAATGCGCCACCCATTAATAGCATTTAAGATCGCAGCTGCTGATTCCTCTTGAATCGTCCATGAAGTTTTGATGGACGCCAGGCGGCTTCACGCCGAGGGCGGTCACCCTGGCGTAAAAGAGTTGCTGCTTTGGCAAGTCCCATTTTTTCACCATCCACATCACACTCCATGGTACCGGAGATATTGCGGTATAAATTACCCCATGCATGCAAACCATCATTAGAGAGGCCCTTTAATAATTGTTCTTGATCTTTATTCAGTTGAAAGTCTTTCAATTGCCGTTGGTGTCGTATTTGAAATTCCATTCTTATAATAGCCGCTCCAAATTGCTCAGGTCAACCCCGACCAAACCGGTCAATTTAATAGCGATATTCAAGAAAAAATTCCCCCTTAAAACTTCAATAATGCTAGGATCCCCACTCAAGTGAACCAGAGGCCAAACATGGACTTATTTTTTAAAACAATATGTTAATAAACTATTTTGACACCATATTCTATCACCAAGTTAAGCAGCTTTTAGTTGGACATCTAAAGGAAAGGCCTTCTATAGATCCACTTAAAATCTTGCTCTCTCTTTATCGAGCGAATCAATTAGAGCGCCAAGTGTACCGTACCAAAAGTTACTTCTTTCGTCTTGACCATTGCTCAGCTCAATTGACACCTTTCTTGCGAAAGGTTTTAGCAATTAGCACTAATTATCTACATAATATGCTTAATTCCGTGCCTATGAGATGGGATGATTGCAGTCATATTTTAGTTTAAATAATTCCTGTATTGGTAATAGAAGATTTCTATCATTTTTTCTGTCATCTAAAGTTAACGAGGCATTAATTATGAATATGACTCTCCAAAAAACAGCGACTCCTTGTCTTAAAATAAGGCAGCTATCACCTACGCTGTCTTGGAATAACGATAAGGTTTACCTGCCACAGGAAGAGCCTTTACAAATTTCAATCAATAGCATTCCCTATTCCTTAACTATGCGAACCCCAGGAGCTGATAAAGAGCTTATAACGGGTCTGTTATTTACTGAAAAAGTTTATCAAAAAGAAATACATTTATGGGACCAGTTTGACTTTGATGAGCAAGGCCTTGCAACTCATATCAATGCACAAGTCAACGCGAACAACCTTCTTAAAAGCATCGCTGATAATCGGAGTCTTATTTCTACATCTTCTTGTGGGTTTTGTGGAAAGAAAGACTTAAAAGATATTGAGCTACAAAATGAAATGATTGAGGATAGCATCGCTCTACCTGCAGATAGGATCGCCCTCCTATTCGAAAAAATGACTAAGGGGCAAGCGCTTTTTTCCAAAACAGGTGCAACTCATGCCGCAGCACTTTTTGATTCCGCCTTGAATTTAATCTCTCTATACGAAGATATTGGTCGTCATAACGCCCTTGATAAGGCCATTGGTTACTTACAAATGAATAAGCAATTAACCTCGGCCAAAATACTATTGGTCTCGGGAAGGATTTCCTACGAAATCGTCGTTAAAGCGATGAGGGCCCATATTCCCATTATTTTGGCCATTTCCGCACCAACTTCATTGGCGGTCGAGATAGCAAAAGAAAAAGGAATCACTCTTGGGGGTTTCTGTCGGGGTGAACAAGCAACAATCTATTGTCATCATCAACGCATCATTCTTGGAGGGCAACCATGTCAGAAAACCTTAGCTTTTTAGCCAAAAGAACAGCACTTCAATCGAGGATCGAGGATAAAATTAATAAAAACTCACTGCTCGGAACTGCCAATGATTATGGGGCCAAGTCATTTTATGATTTTTTGCGCCCAGAAGATAAAAATAAAAAAATTCACCTTTGCTCTGGAACCGCTTGTTTAATGAGCGGAAAAGTTGACGAAATTAAAAGAAAAATACTTAAAGACTTTAAAGAAGAGGAAATTGGAGAAGTCAATTGCCTTGGCCATTGTTTTCATAATAATGCTTATTTTGAAAACTTCCAATTAAACTTCCATGAATCCTCAGAAGATATTCATCATCTTGCTCAATTAGAAAGTCCCATTTTATTAGGTCAGTCATTAAGCATCCAAGAATTGCACGACGCCATCAAGTACGCCCTCGAGCAAGACCCCAGTCATTTATTAAATGAAATGACTACTAGCGGTTTACGTGGGCGAGGCGGCGCAGGCTTTCCCATGGCAACAAAATTAGAAATTTGCCAAAATACTCCTTCCTCAGAAAAGTATATCATAGTCAATGGTGATGAAGGGGACCCTGGCTCATATTCAGATCGTTTCCTTTTAGAAAATAGGCCGGACCTTATTTTATTTGGGCTATTGGTCTCCGGGTATATTATTGGAGCTCAAACCGGCATTGTTTATATAAGAGGTGAATACCCTAAGGCCCAGGAGGTTATGAATACGGTCATCGAAAATTGGCGGGAATTAGGTTTTCTCGGTGAAAATATAATGGCAAAGGGCCACCATTTTGATGTTATAGCGGTTCAAGGAGCAGGTTCATATGTTTGTGGTGAAGAAACGGCATTAATCGCTTCAATTGAAGGAAAGCGCCCAGAAGTTTCTGTTCGTCCCCCCTACCCCTCTACCAAAGGTTTATTTAACAAACCAACTGTAGTTAATAATGTCGAAACTATTGCCAATCTTTATTCAATTATCACGAAGACGGGATACCATTTTTCCCAAATTGGAACGACCTTTTCTACTGGGACTAAACTCATCAGTCTTAGTAGCTTATTTAACAAACCAGGCGTCTATGAAGTTGAAATGGGAACTCCTCTCGAATATGTCATCAATAATTGTGGCAAGGGCCTTAAAGTTGAAGGAAAAGCGATTCAGGTGGGTGGCCCATTGGGTTCGATTATTCCTCTGGGAATGCTCCATGAACTCCATATTGACTTTGAATCATTTGAAAAACATGGCCTTACTTTAGGTCATGGAAGTATGATTCTTATACCTAAACAATTCCCCATGATTAAACTTATTGAACATTTATTTGAATTCACTAAAAATGAATCGTGCGGAAAATGCGTTCCTTGCCGCCTTGGTTCAGCACAAGGCCATAACTTGATTAAAAATTCTAATCATAAAAAAGTTTCCCAAAGTATTTTTTCTGAATTATTGGAAACGATGGAAATGACTAGCCTTTGTGGCCTGGGAGGAAGTATCCCTCTTTCCGTCCATAATATTTTGCAATACTTCCCGCAAGAATTAAAACCCTATTTTGAGGAGGATAAATGAAAAAGATAGCCTACATTGATAATATTCCATTTCCTTTTCAAGATGGTGATACTATTTTGACTTTTGCCAAACGCCATTTGGGAGATGATCTAATTCCCACTTTATGCCATGATCCAAAGCTTAAACCAATAGGTTCATGCCGGCTTTGTCAGGTTGAAGTTTCGACTAAAAAAGATGGCGAAAAAACGCTCCTCGCCTCATGCCATAATACTCCTCAAGTCGGTCAATATATCTATTCCTCTTCTTCGCGTATCGAACGCCTTAGAAAACATTTATTAGAATTAATCCTCTCCGAGCATAGGCTTGAGTGCAGTCATTGTGACAAGGGTGAATTATGTGAAGTCCTACCGACGATCAAACAAATAGGGCGCGCCCATTTTCATTACCCTCATTTAACACCTAAAATCGCCAACGCCAAAGACTCAGAACATCCTTACTTGAGATCAGATATGGATCAATGTATCCATTGCTATCGCTGTATCCAGGCGTGTGATGAAATCCAAGGACAATTCGCGCTTAGTATGGCAGGCCGTGGAATAGAGACAAAGGTGATTAAAGGTCAAGATCAAAACTTTTCGGACTCTGAATGTGTCTCTTGCGGAGCTTGTGTTCTCACTTGTCCAACCAACGCAATCACAGATATTTTCCAATCACAAGAGAAACTGGCCGACAAAACAACACGAACCATCTGCACTTATTGCGGAGTTGGCTGTAACCTCGATGTATCTTCTCGTGGAGACGAAATTTTAAGTATTAGGGGTTCAAAAGATTCTGAAGTAAATCAAGGTCATGCCTGTATAAAAGGTCGCTATGCTTTTCGATTTTATAATCATCCCGATCGCCTAAAATCTCCCATGATACGTAAGAATGGGGAGCTTAAAAATGTAGATTGGGATGAGGCCTATGATTTTATAATTGCAAAAATAAAATCGATCAAGAATCAGTATGGCGCTGATGCTATTGCCGGAATTTCCTCCGCGCGCTGTACCAATGAAGAAAATTATCTTATGCAAAAATTGATGCGAGCAGTAATTGGCACCAATAATATTGATGGGTGCGCACGAGTCTGCCATGCTCCAACCGCACTTGGAATGCAACGAATATTCGGGACAGGGGCTGCGACAAATTCCGTTGAGGAGATTGCAATTACTGATTGTATGCTGATTATAGGAGCGAATCCCACTTGTTCTCACCCAGTCACGGGAGCAAAAATCAAACAGGCCGCGATCAAGGGAACTCCTTTAATTGTGATCGACCCCTTTAAGAGTGAGCTCGCCAAATTTGCAGATTATCATTTACAATTGCGCCCTGGCACTAACATCGCCCTGCTCAATATGATGTTTTATTATATTATCAAAGAGCAGCTTGTTGATACCGACTTCATCAATCATCGTTGCGAAGGCCTTGACGATTTTCGTCAGGACATTTTAAAACACGATCCTGATGAATTGGCCAAAATATGTGGAGTACCTAAGAAAAAAGTTCTAGCGGCCACACAATTATACGCCAAAGCAAAGCAAGCGATGTGTTTCCATGGACTGGGTATAACAGAACACTCTCAAGGAACATTGGCCGTAATGCTCGTCGCCCAATTGGCGATGATTACTGGAAATATTGGAAAACCTGGCTCTGGGGTAAATCCTATGCGAGGACAAAACAATGTCCAGGGATGTGCTGACATGGGAGTTCAGCCACATCAAGGAGCTGGTTATTTGGATATTACAGACCCTATAATCCAGGCGCGCTACGAAGAATTTTATGGGTCTCCCTTATCACCGAAAGTAGGATTAACAATCCCAGAAATGACAGATGCTGCAGGCAAAGACAAATTAAAGGCCCTATGGCTGGTAGGAGAAGACATCGCACAAACAGAGCCCAATGCTAAAAAAGTAAAAACGGATCTTTTGAATTTGGAATTGCTCATTGTTCAAGATCTTTTTATGAATGAAACAGCAAAACTCGCGACAGTTATTTTACCGGCGGCAAGTTTTTTTGAAAAAAGCGGGACATTTACTAACGCTGAACGGAGAATACAAAGAGTAAATCAAGTAATTAGGCCTCTCACTGGAACTAAATCAGATGGTCAAATTATTGTCGAAATAATGAACTTATTAGGTTATCCCCAAAAGGACTATCATCCAGAGATAATGCTAAAAGAGATTTCACAAATTGTTCCCTTTTTTGCAGGTGTTACTTGGGAAGGTCTGGGAGATAACGGTAAACAATGGCCTGTTTCAAGCTCCGGTCAGGAGACAAAAGTACTCCATCAACAGTCCTTTACCAGAGGAAAAGGCCTGTTCAAAAGTGCACAATTTCAGGAAAGTAAAGAAATTGATCATAACAAAAAGGACTATCCATTCATTCTTACCACCGTACGTGATTTAATTCATTATAATTGCGGAGCGATGACTCGCCGAACGGAAAATACCCAATTGTCCAATGAGGATATTGTTTTAATTAACCCGAAAGACGCTAACGAAAAGCGTATCTGCGATGGAGATAGAGTGAAGATATGCTCTAAGCGCGGTGAAATTATTTTAACTGCGAACGTATCGGACACAGTTAAAAAAGGAATCTTGCGAACAACATTTCATTTCCCAGAGAATATGGTCAACTTTCTCACAAGTGATATTTCTGACCCTGATACTCTCTGTCCTGAATATAAAGTGACTGCGGTACAAATAGAGGCCTATCATCGGACACAATAAAAGTAATGATCCTCAAACTTAAATGATCTTTACCCTATTGGTTACTATTTTATAGCTATTCTTTAATGATAAAAGGATAGACCAATAAACAAAAAAACAAGGCTTTTTATTTAGCCCTGATCTAACTCATGACAAATGAAGAACATTTTTTTTTCTTAATAAAAATTAAGTTTATCTCAACTCTTTATAGAACGATAATTATAGGAAATCAAAATATCGTCAATTACTATACTGAGAGGAGTCGACCATTCTACACAGACTACCATGGATCAGAAATTTTTCTCTCTCAATCAAACTAGGCCTTCTTTTCTTAAGTCTGACTTTGATCATCCTAACGATAAGCGCTGTTCTTATTTATCAAAGTGAAAAGAGTTATATTGAAAATATCCTTGGCAAACGGGTTAATAATATCGCCAAGACGACAAGCTTAAATATCTCCCAGTTTGATCATGAACTCTTAAAAATGAGCTATTTGGCCCAGGACGAGAATATCGCCCAAACTCCATATTTTATTAAGCAACAAAAAATATTACAGGAAATCAAAAATCAAAATGGATTACAAAAGGATATTTATACCTTTTTTGTTCCTTCATGGGATCCTGATAAAATCATTTATTTGGCGACAAGTGACTCCAATCACTATATTGGCAATTCGGTAAAATTAACTTCGATGGCCAAAGACGCTGTCCAAAGCGGTAGACCACTTTTTTCCAAACTCTATGAAAATAAGTCCGGAAAATGGATTTCTGCAGTTGCTCCACTATTAGGATTGAGCGGGGAGGTCATCGGGGCGGTTGCAGTTGACTATAATGCTTCTAGTGAAATACTCCGAATTCAAAAACAACTTTTTTATATTCTATTACTCCCTGCAATAATATCCATTATACTTTCAATTATATTTAGTCTCCTGTTTAGTCGCCTCATATCACAACCGATCAAGCAATTGGCAGTACAAACACAAAATGTGATTGATGGTGATCTTAGTATTGCCATTGCACCGACTCTTGCCAATGATGAGATTAGCATGCTTGGCCATAATTTTGTCCGAATGATCCAACATTTCAAGATTAAAGAACTGGAGACCTCACAATATACAAATACACTTGAAGCACTGGTGGATGCCTCTACCGCAAAATTAAAATCAAAAAATATAGAATTAAAAAATAATATTAACGAATTAGAAAATACTCAAAAACAAATCATTCGTTATGAACGCATGGCGAGTATTGGACAAATGGCCGCAGGATTGGGCCATGAAGTGAATAACACCCTGCTGATTCTTAAGGGGCATATTAATACTTCCTCTCTTCATTTGACGACTGAGAAGAACCTAAATCCCGATTACTTTAATAAAATTTTTCATATATTTAGGGAATCGGTTGACCGTATTTCATTTATCGTTGGTAATCTATGCCGTTTTTCTCGAGATGAAAAGTCGGTGGACCAACCGCTTAATTTACATGAAGTTATTCTTGAGACCATAGCATTTGTTGATCCTATGTTTGCCATGGAGGGAGTGACATTTACGACCCAATTAGAAGCATATAATGACAATATCTTCGCGTGCCGCCACGAATTAGAACAAATATTAATAAACCTTTTTAATAATGCTAAACACGCCACTGAAAAAAATAAAACAAGATGCATCGCTATTGATACGAAAGTCCGTGAAGACAATATTTATCTAACCGTGGAAGATAACGGCCATGGTATGGATCAAAAAACAGCTCAATCAATTTTTGATCCCTTTTTCACTACCAAACCAGCAGGAGTAGGGACCGGTCTTGGCCTTGGTGTTTGTCGAAGTATCATTCAAAGGATTAATGGAGACATTCATGCTGAATCGACAATAGGTATTGGGACAAAATTTATTATCCGTCTCCCCATTCATCATCATACAATTTATTCAAAAATGATTCACAAATTAACGCCAAAGATTGAGAGCGAAGAAACCAAAGGCCTAGTTTCTGGTGCAAGTGTTCTCCTCGTCGATGATAATGATGATGTTCGTCATACTATTGCTTTATTAATGGAGGAATTTGAAGTCAATATTGATCAATGTGCATGCCCGGAAAAGGCGATATCCCTATGCAAAGAAAAGCAATTCGACTTCATTTTTACAGATTATCATATGCCCATAATGAATGGAGTTGAGATGACGCAACAGATGAGACATCATATTGGAAATAATTCTACAATAATATTGGTCACTGGTAATATAGATGTTGAACCATATTTATCCATCAAAGCAGACGCTCTCCCGGATCAACAATTATTTGATGGGGTCTTGAGAAAACCTTTTGATCCTGAAGATCTTGTTCTAATTTTTTCCAAAAAGTCCGTGCATAAGCACTGTGAATAAAGTCATTCCATATAATCGCCCATTCGTGTATGATCTCCAACGTCTCCCATTAATAGGAACATTAAATATGTCTATCGCGAGTTTTATAGAAAGAGGATTTGCTCTCGGCTATTTTGGCATGGGTTTATCCTTATTAATTAACCCACAATTGTGGCTAGAATTCATTGATGGATATGTGAAAGGAAAGAGATATTTCGCGGTAAGTTTTATAACATTATTCTTAGGCTCTTTTATGGTTGCCGGTCATAATACCTGGGAAGTGTCACCACAATTGATCACCACCATTATTTCCTGGATAACCTTTATCAAAGGAGTCCTTTTATTTCTTTACCCAAATATTATCATTGCCCTGATTAAGGCCATCGCCCCCAAAAAAGCGCTCATACAAGCAGAGGCCATCATGGTGATCCTTCTTTCTAGTTATATTCTCTATTACTCCGTTTAGAGCTTTTAGCCCCTTCTTGGCAATAGGGTGGAGCTATGGTTGTCACTTTTAATAACGCCTTTTTAAAATTTTGATGAAACTTAGTAAAAGCTAAGTCTTGATCCCCCTTGTCCAATTCTTTATTCAGTCCTAATAATTTGTCCAATTTCCAAAATGAAAACCAAGGAGCTGGAAAGAAGCGTGGACGCCCTTTTTCATTAAATTCTTCCAATAAGTCATTTATCAATGTGTTTTGCAGACGGTCAAGTGCTAGGAAACTAAATGTCGAATTAATAGGATGAGATTTTAAATAAAGATTCATTTCATCTAAGTAGCGAATAATAAATGATTGCTCCTTCAATTTAGGCCTGGTTTTGTCTGAAAGTTCATAAATCATATACACTTGACGGTTCATCATTTTAAGGGTGAGCTTGATAGTCCTCTCTAGGCCCTCTACTTCTCCACTTGCTGAAAAATCAATCTGACAAAAGTTGGAGATCGAATCCACTCGGTTAAAAACAATAGACGTAAGTGGGATCTCCTTTAAAGTGTCAACTGCCTTGACAGGTGATGGTTTCTTTTTATTTCCCCTCTCGTTGGCGAAGCAGGACACACTTATTAAAACAAGTAAAATTAAACACTTGGCCTTTACCATAATATTTCCCTCTATAATTTAATGGTAATACTGCAAGACAAAGGCCAAACACCTAAGTATCGGCACAAGTGGACTCAAATTCAATTGTTGAATGACGGACATTATATTGATTAAGAATTTTTTTAATGGAAACTTTAATTGGATCGATATCCACAAGCTGAGTGGTCTTAGGCAAAATAACGTGAAGTGAGAGGTAATAATTATCCCAATCAATTGACCAACCCTTAATCGCATGGACATCCATCACTATGTCCAGCTTATTAATATCTCTTATCAAGTGCTCTACGTCTAAATCACTTGGAAACATCTGTAGGAATACTGCAGCGGCCTTAACAAAGTTCTTGTAAACACCTCGCAAAATAACCAATGAAATAATAATCGATAGGATCGAATCGAGGGTGTAAAGTGGTTTAAAAATGAGTACCACGCTCACAATGAGGACAGAAACCCAACCCAAAATATCTTCTAAAAGGTGGTACATCACCATTCTTTGATTTAATCCATTCTCCTTAGACAAACTAAAGGCGGCGTAACCATTAACCATGATGCCAAGTATCGCTAAACCCAACATCCCCTCAGGTATCACAGGTTGAGGATTGGAAAGACGAAGGATCGCTTCATATATAATATAGAGGGAGCCTGACAGCAGAATAAAGGCATTAATTATTGCAGACAAAACTGAAAAGCGCCGATAGCCATAAGTAAAATTGCGGTCAGCTCTTTTAAGACTCACCTTTTCTGCAAAATAGGAAAAGAGTAACGCCACACTATCTCCTAAATCATGAAGTGCGTCACTATAAATGGCCATACTATTGGTAAGGTAGCCCCCAATAAACTCGATGATGGCAAAACTAGCGTTTAAAAAAAATGCCCATAAAATATTCTTTCCGGTATTGTGATGATGATGTGGATGGCCCAAACTCTACCTCTTTTTGTATTATAGCAAAGTTTGTGCCTAAGAAGGTAAAACCCGAGTCCCAAACCCTGATGTAAATCACAAAAAGGGACGAGCAAGCTCATCAATAAAAGTATATATTAATGCGAAGATAAAATGCAGCTCACTATAGGAGGTTTTCCAATGACAAATATGATTATTGCTACAGATTTATCAGATCGTTCCATCAACACTCTTCGTATCGGAATAAAGTGGTCCAAACAACATAATCAAACTCCTATTATTCTCCATGTTGAAGATAATGTCCCCGATGCCAAAGATGGCATTCTTGAAGGTGCATTTAGCGGCAAAGAAGAACTTAAAAAATCAAACATTAATCCAAAAACGAAAGAGAAGCTTTTTCATCATTTAGATCAAATTCCTGAATTTGATGGTAAGATTGAGATTTGGTCAGGAGTTGTTCTTGCCTCGGTGTTGCAATCAATCACCAATAATAATGCCTCCTTTATGGTGATCGGGCTTAAGGGTCATTCTTTATTAGAGCAAATTTTTATAGGCAGTATTGCGCAACGACTCTTTGAATATGCGACCGTTCCAATACTAGGAGTTCACGAAAGCTTAAAAGAATTACCCCAATCCCCTCTTATTTGTACCGAAACTTTAAAACTAGAGGAGAAGGCCGTTGCGATAGGTAAAATTTTATTTGATGATAGCAATATCCATTTGAATTTTCTTCATATCGTTAACCCTAAAACAGTTTTGGAAATTTCTAATTATAGTTTAGAGATAAATGACCTTAATACCGCCTTAGAGATCGCCAAGACGGAGGCCCTCGATAAGGCAAATATTCTCAGTAATCAGTTCAATAACCCCATTCATACGTATATTGAAAAAGGACATTATATTGCAATAGGGGAATTCATTTTGGATTACCTTGCCAAGCAAAAGAATGACCTTCTCGTCATGGGCTCACATGGCCATCATGGGATCAAGCGTTGGTTGCTGGGAAGCACAACAGATTATATCCTCAAAAGAACGGCCCAATCGATTCTAATTATTCCATGAATGCGAGAATTCCCAACCCAGTGGGTAGTAGACTATTTTTATCCGAGAGGAACTAAGGCCTAAAATCCTTGGTCTATTTTTATCACTTCGGATTATAGATTATGCTATAAAGTCCCTTTAAAATAGGGAGATTTATGACAAAGGCCTCTCGTAATTATTCTTTAGTTTTGATCGGTGGTGGCGCTCGCGGGGCCTACCAGGTAGGGGTTCTTGAAGCTCTTATCGATATTTTTGATAATCATCAATATGGGCTTCCCTTTAAAACATTTGTCGCCTCTAGCGCTGGGGCCATTAACTTGTCCATCTTTCTTAGTTCCTTAGAGCACGCAGGTGCTTCTCTCGCCGTGGAGGACCTTAAAAAGAAATGGCTAAACTTAGGAACGGAAAAAATATATCGCACGGACTGGGGATCGATGGCGTTAAATGGCATGAAGTGGTTGAAGAGCTTAACCCTTGAAGGGCATGGTGAATCGGATAGCCAATCTCTTAGCCTTCTCAATCCAGAACCCCTCTATACCAATCTTGTCGAGCAAATTAATATTAAAAATATATCTCCTCTCATTAATAAAGGTATTATCAATAGTTTTGCCATTAATTGCTTTTGTTTTAATACAGGGAAAACCATTAGTTTTTTTGAGAGTAATCAAAAAAAAGAAGGCTGGAAGAGGTTTAAACGAGTTGGTATTAATTCAAAAATTACTCTTGAGCATTTAAAAGCATCTTCGGCGATCCCTATTCTTTTCCCTCCTATTAAAGTGGGAAAAAATTATTTATCAGATGGTAGTGTACGCGATTATGCACCGTTTGCCGCTCCCATCCATTTAGGGGCCACTAAAATCTTAATGGTTACTCCCAAAGGTGCCTATAATGAGGAGTATACTTGCCACACACTCCCTACCACTGCGAAAATTATTTCATCCATTATCGATGGAATGATGACGGATTCTGTTGATATTGATTTTGAAAAATTGAATACGATTAATGAACTCTCAAAAAGAAATGACGATTGTCATGTTAAATCCTCATTTCAACAAATTGATGCTTTTATTGTACGGCCTAGTAGGCCTGTCACCTCAATTGCTCTTAAACATTATGATTCATTACCAGGATCAATTAAATACTTTGTTAAAGGACTTGGAACCAAGGAGGATACGGCCGAACTAATAAGCTATATATTATTTGAAAAAGATTATATAGAAGACCTCATCCACCTTGGTTATAAAGATACCCTCAAAAAGCATCGCGAATTGACGGCATATTTTGACAATCCATGAATGCTTACTTGTTAGGGCGCCAGGGAAAAGGCCCCATCCAATCATCCAGCATAATGCGCCAGGCATTCATCGTAAGCCATTCATTATACATCGCCCAGTCACTATACTTAGGTAAACTGACAATTCCGGGAATCATCATCGGATCTGTTCCGTTAACAAACTCAGAACGCACAGCAGACCTTAAATCCTGTATAAATTGTAAATTCTCTTTAATATCTGTTTTAGTACCACCGAGAATTGGATTAACAGCGTTACTATGAGAAAAAATGGCTCGTTCAAAATCCATTTCCAATATTTCGTTTAAAGAGCGCTCCCATTCCTTTATATTAAAATCCGGAACAATGCTAAAAAGAACCCTTTTTGGTGTCACAATATCGGCCATATAAGCAACCTTCTCATCAGGTAAAAGAAAAATGGTATTACCTAGACCATGATTCATTCCTAAATAATGAAGTTCTAAAGTCATTCCGCCTAATTGAACAACTTTTTTACTTCCTTCCCAATACTCATCAGGAGTGCTCATATCTTCATGAGGATTGGCAACCATCCAATCATAGGCCTCTTTATGAGCGACGATTTTAGCACCTGCATCCTGAAAAACCTTACCTCCTTTAGAATGATCCCAATGATTGTGACTATGGAATAGGTATTTAATTGGTTTATCAGTAATCTCACGAATGGCCTGTAACATCATCAAAGAATGGTTAGTGTTAACCGGTTCAATGACAAGAACTCCTTCCTCGGTAACAATGAACATAGAATAATACGGCACCACCCCTCCGAAGCTATAAACTCCATCTGCGATTTTAGCGGTATTCGCCGGAAGGGCATTGCCCATGGCCAGATTGAAATGCATTATACTCATCAAGAAAACAATCGACATCATAATATTCTTCCAACAAGACTTCATGCTTAGATGATTCATTTCTGATCTCCTTTTTCATTTTGATAAAATTATCTTCTCTATTCCATTTAAGGGAGGTGATTCTCTAATTTTATTTGTCATCAATACTCCTTTTGTTATTAGCCCTTATTGTGTTGCCCCGTATTTTAAATGAGCAGCTCATAAATTTAAGAATGCTCACAGAAAGAATTATTTTTTTTAGCAATAGATTGAGTATGTAATTTTCCAAAAAGAATAAACGCTATACGACGTAGGAAGATACATAAGGAGACGGTTCCCATTACCGCAGGAAAGAGAATAAAAACCTTTGGCGCGGTCATAGAAAAATTGCTTGATTGATAAGAAATCAAAGCAAAAGTAATCATTGAAAGTGAAATCGTAACTAAAACAATTGCCATTTCCATTCATATATCTCTTAACGCTAGCGATAATCAGGATTCGGATAATCAAAGCGGCAGCCAGCATCCCATTCCGAGCGTTGATTACCATGGGCCGGTATTCCTCCAGCATCTTTTAAAAGACGTGCCAAATGTAAAAGATTCCATGTCATAAAGGTTGTATTGCGATTGGTAAAATCACTTTCTGGCCCCCCTGACCCCTCATCAAGATAAGAAGGCCCAGGCCCCACCGGCCCCAACCAAGCGGCATCAGCTTGCGGAGGAATCACATAGCCTAAATGTTGAAGAGAGTATAAAATATTCATCGAACAATGCTTGGCGCCATCTTCATTGCCAGTAATTAAACAGCCTCCAACTTTACCGTAATTAGCATATTGACCCTGCTCATTTAAAAGATGAGAATTAGCGTAAAGCCGCTCAATGAGCATTGAGCAAACTGATGTTTTTTCACCCAACCAGATAGCGGAACCAATGATGATAATATCGGACTTTTTTATTTTTTCATAAAGCATTGGCCAATCGTCTTTACCGTAACCATGTTCAGTCATATCACCCCATATGCCGAAAGCAATACTGTGATCGATCAATCGAATTTCTTCAATGGTGACATGGTTTCCCTCAAGAATTGATTTTGCGATTTGCCA
Source organism: Bacteriovoracaceae bacterium (assembly GCA_041586955.1). GTDB lineage: Bacteria > Bdellovibrionota > Bacteriovoracia > Bacteriovoracales > Bacteriovoracaceae > JBFGZE01. Next base: position 15,344 of record JBFGZE010000022.1, on the reverse strand, counting down.
TAAACCTTCAGTATGAGAAATTTCTGGTGATTTTTTCAAGGTGCAATTAAGAAAGATCGCCTGAAGATCAGAATAGTCCCAAATACTAGAACTGCACATCTCTTCTTGCTTTGGACTTAATTTCATACTCATTGCCTTTTTTGAAGATTCCAACCCAAAATACAACGAACAAAGTACTTTTTTAAAGTCATTAAAAGAATGAATGAGGAGACTATTTGCCGGAACAATAGCAAAAATCAAAATAACATACAAGATAACAATATGGCATTTGATGACAAACGATACCTTTAGAATCTTTGTCTCGCCGAATTAATTTGAATATGGGAGGTGACACTAAAGGGTCACCTCCACTTTCTATTGGAGAATGATTCCTTTAATCTCGTGCACCTTTAAACGTGTGTCACCAAAATCCAATAAATGAACATCATTCAGATTATAATTGGCCGATGGTCGAAGATATTCAATTTGTCGCAAATCTTTCATCGAATAAACCCGTTTTTTAGACAATAAGAAGCGGATACGCTCAATTTCATATGCCATTCCGGCCCCTGTCGCTTCTCCCAAAAAAAATTGATAACCATCTTTGATCAATTGCTCGGGATTAAGTTTATTCTCCTTTAATAATGTCATCATAGGACCTCCTGCTCCAGTAACCTCACCTCCATGAGATTGATGAATTATAATAGTTAAGATCATCATTATTAGATATTTCATATTAGCTCCCGTATTCCATCGTATCTGCCAAATTGACTGAAAAATAATGAATATGGCCAGAGTAAAAAGGTGATTCCATAACATGGTATATTTTTGTAATGGCCTCCTTTTGAATTTCTTTTATTTTCTGGATCCCTTCCTCGCTTAAGGCCTCACTAAAGCTGTAAAAAATATTTTGCCCGCGATCAACGTGCTTGGGTTTGTAATAAGTGAGAAGATGCGGTAAATGATTAACCGCGGTTTCTAGGTCAATGGAAAATTTTTTCTTTTTTGCGTGAAAAACATCAAGACCATTTTCTTTTTTGCATTCTAACAAACCCTTCTCTCTTAAGTCGGCCAAGGCCTTCTCCCCTCGTGCCCCAAATAAATCTTGTATTTTGGCCAGAGAGATACCTATTCGATTCGCGGCCAACTTGTAAATATTATAACCCATCTCATCTTCTAGGGCCTTATTGAGGATCACATTAAATTCATGATCACTCTCCTCCTGAGCAAAAAGAGAAAAATTTTTTTCTAATAATTGGCGAATTTCTCCCGATGATTTTTTGATAATATTGGCCAACGTTTTTTCTCTAAACAAGGCACTCATTAAATTGAGTACAGTATGAGGAGCAGGTTCACTTTTAGTCTTACCATCCTTAATACGTCGTAATGTGGTCGCTGGAACGTTTGATCGTTTAGAGAGTGCATTAATAGACATATTGGGATAGCAATTAAAATAATGATCGATTAACTCTTTAAGCTCGTTTTGAATGCTCACCTAAACTCCTCAGTGACCTTTTATTAACTTTTACCTCAAAATTAATTCCTGCATTCAAAAAAAAAATTAAAACAGTCCATTTTAGCTTCAGAGACATAAAATGAAAGATTCACCTATTAATTTTTCGACATTTATATCCTTTCATTTTTACCAAGTGTCTAATTGACCCTAAATTTAGCTTAGACACAACCTCCCAATTCTTTACCAAATAATTGTCCATGCCCTCATCTTAGGATACGTTTTAGGCGCCGAGGTCGGGTTACTCTTCTTCGTGAAACCTTTTTTCCAATTGGCCTAGTCACTTGATTTTTACATTTGGCGAGTTTTGGGGTTAATGCCAAATGCCCCATTAAATCGCCACTATCAAGGCCGATCTCAGCATGAACGCCGCGATTAATAAAATCATCTTTTATCTGTAATTTAATTATATTTTTAAGTATTAATTTAATATTCCTCTTATTGCCACGAGAACAATTCGAAGCGATAGGAATTACTTTTTCTCCTCGCAATCCCCAGTCCTCAAAGAACTCACCTGACCTCCAAACTTTACGCACAATCGATGTTTTCACTCTTTGCGTTTTTCTCGCCATCCCTTCCCAAGAAATCATACGAGCATCAAATAGGGCCTTTGCCCCTTTCTCTATTCCTGTAAAACCGCGAAAGTCTCCCTTAAAATAAACAGATTCCAAATACATCCCTTTTGGAATATTCGCCTTAATGATAATATTGCACACTTTCCGCGCCAAATTTTTATTAAATCGTGATTGCCCAATCCTTTGGTCAAAATCAATCTCATTGTTTTCATTATCACCATCAAATTGCGGTACCTGAGCATTCATTTCATCAAACAATAGGGATAACGTTTGACCATTAAAAGATAAAATTGTTTGAGCTGTCCCCTCTTTACATCCACTACCACGCAGTTCAACTCCATCAAACAGGTTTCCCATTGCTGGTTTACCCAGTAATATAAACATAAAAAATGCCATCAACATTTGTCTCATATAGACCTCCTACTTAAAAAACTTAGCATGAAAAATAACGACTCTTTATTAATTATGATTCTATCTCGTAAAAATGCGCCATATGCCATCTAATAAGGCGAAGTGGGCCCACGTGGCGCAGTTACTTGAGTATCTACTCAATTTGACTTTATTTTTTTTTAAGTCTTGGCAAACTATCATTGGCCGCGGAATCAACCGGGTTAATTTTTGAGGAGAGACAAAAATGAAGAACTTATTTTCATTATTAATAACTATTACTTGCTTAACATCACCTATACTTGCTGATCAAATTACCCTAGGAGAACCAGGTTATGGTGGTTCAGGGTGCCCCTCTGGTACGGCCTCAGTCACACTCAGTCCCGACAACACCAGTCTTTCAATGATATTTGATGAATTTATCGTGGAAGCAGGTGGGGAATCAGGAAAACGGCTAGGCCGAAAAAACTGTAGTATAGCCATTCCTGTTCACGTTCCTCAAGGTTTTAGCGTCTCTATTATCGATGTCGACTATAGAGGGTATATTTCAATCCCGAGGAGGGCCACCGCAAGGTTTTCCACAGAATACTTCTTCGCAGGCCAAAGAGGTCCACGTTACGTCAAAAATTTTCGTGGTGGTATGGATGACGATTTCCTTGTTACGAATAATCTTGGTGTTCATGCCAATGTTTGGTCTGCCTGTGGCGCAGATGTTAATTTACGAGTCAATTCATCAATGATGGTGAGAACCAATCGCTACGCAGATGATGCCCTTGCGACAGTCGACTCGGCGGATTTTAGTTCGGGGATTATTTATCATTTAAAGTGGAAACGCTGTTTCTAGTAGACAATGGCCACCAATATGGTGGCCATTTTTATCTGCCTTAGTCTTGTAAGAGGTCTTTGCATGTAACATCAAAAGCAAAATCTTCCTCTAAAGTTAGAGAGCCGATAAATTGGCCATTTTCCGCTTCACCTTTTTCCAGAAGAATATGATTATCACCGATCGCAAACAGCTCTCCGCTATCACCAAAATAAAAAATATCATCAGTTCCAGTTATATATGCCACTTCACCATCTTGAACTTTTTCAATAATAATTTCAAATTCAATGGGAAAAAGTACCGTTGGTGATTGCGCCTCCTTAATAGAAACAATTGCCTTTTTATTATTTAAAGTGACTCCCGACACGCAATACCCCAAATTACCTTCTTCTGCATGTTGACATCCATTTTTAATGACACAACTTAATTCATAAGGAGCAACGGCGAATGTCTTTACGCTCATAAAAAATGATATGATTAATAAAATAATTATTTTGATACTTTTCATTGCAAACTCCTTTGTCTTCAGCTTTATCTTCAAATGTCATCTAAAACTCCCATCGTCCGATTTTGGGCCAAGGAGTTATCGACCTTAATACGAACTCTACGGGATAAAAGGCTAAACCGGCAAAGGTCTTGATCAGATAAAACAATGACATAGATTAAGATATTAACGAGTCCCCACCCAGAAAACGAACTTGCCTTAATCGATAGATTGTGTACTTTTGACGTTTATTTTTTCCACACAAAAGTAGGGGCATTAGAGCTCCCAAGAAAAATCGACCACTTACAACTCTATGCAAACGATAGAGTGCGCTAGGCGAGAACGAGTCAGCTTACTTTGAAATTATTTAAAACTTATTCAAGCTATAATCTTGTTTGTCTAATTATTAGGCACCACCCATTATTCTTTCACGACAATCCCTCTCTTCCCTCTATTCATTTATTATTACGCTATAAGAAAAATTTCATCGGGAGTTTATAATGGTTTATCAGACAATTTTTTTATTAGCGGCCATCGCGATAACTTTTATCCTTACGTCGAAAGCTATCAATAAGCTTGAACAAAAGTATAAAAAACCAATCATCAAATAAAAAATATCCGATTTATGAGTTCTTATTGGAGGTGCTTGGCCTGCGGACCAAAGCCTTCCGACTTATCATCGATATTTGGTGGTATAATCAAAGAAATCGTTTCTCGCGATTGTAACCAATCCTCTAACGCTTGATTTACAACTCCGGTCAAACTCATTCCTGGTGATTTTTCCATTTCTTTTTTTAATTGTTCGATTAAATCTGCTCGAATATAAATTCTTTTTTTTATCATTGCGCCTCGCATAATATCTCCTTAAATAGACCCGCCGATCTTACCACAGAGTCGACGACGCACAGCGCGCTTCCCAACCTAATTTTACCGAAAAACGGCTCAATTTTTTCCAAAATATGATAAAAGAAGAAGAGGTTATGGACTTATAACCGCCTTCTCATTGAATGGCAGTCACCGACAAAGGAGCTTTTATGCTAGTGAAAGAAGTAATGACCACCAATGTTATTTCATGCAAATACAACCAAACGGTTTCCGATGCCGCTCATAAAATGCTTGAAAATAGGGTTGGCGGCCTCCCAATAGTTGATGAAGAGGATCACCTTGTTGGTATCATCACAGAATCAGATTTCGTGGGCAAAAAAGTTGATGTTCCCCATGCCCTTGTCTCCCTTACGAAGCTTTTAGGGGAAACCTTTCATTATACAGATATCGAAGAAATTTTTCGCAAGTCCAAGCATAAGCTCCTCGACAATGTTATGACAAAGCCTCCCTATTCCACCACACCCAATGCCTCTATTACAGATGTTGAAAATATCATGATTAAAAAACATATCCACCGCTTGCCTGTCGTAGATAATGGGAAGCTGGTAGGTATTATTACGAGAAGGGATATTCTACGGTCATTTACCAAATCGGAAGAGGACTATATTCAATAATCTAATTATTGAATATCGACCCCCACCTAAAATCAGGATGCTATCAAAACGGCGCGTCGCGCACGTTAATATCATGCTAATTTCCTATTCTCAAATGGTGCGTCTCTAGGTATGAAAAGAAATCATCTGGAGTTAATGAATGAAGTTAGTGATTATTTTCTCAATTTTATTTAATAGTGGTGCCTATAGCGCAGAAAAAATGGTCTATGGTAAAGACGACCGGCAAGATATTGGCGAGTTGCTAGATCCCCATATCGCTCTACTGGCAGACTCTACCGCTATGATGGTCAATAAGGAAAAGCTAACAAAAGCTCCCGACCACCAAGCTTTTTATCAATTCGAAACCAGAACCTTACGCCAACAGGGGATCTGCCCTGATGAATCATTTGTTGATCAAGTAACACTAGGATCTTGCTCTGGCTTTCTCATAGCACCAGATAGGCTCGTAACTGCCGGCCACTGCCTAAAAAACCAAAAAGAATGTGATCAGAATCTATGGGTTTTTGGCTTTGATTCAGAAAGGTCTTTTACCAACAAAATTGAGGCCGATTCTGTTTACCAATGCCAAAGAATTATATCCCAAAAAGTACTCGATAAATCAGGGCTTGATTACGCGATCATACAATTAGACAGGCCGGTTTCTGGTCGCTCACCTCTGCGCTATAGAAAATCTGGCCGTATAAAGAAAGGTGACTCTGTCTTCATCATTGGAAATCCAAGTGGCCTACCAACTAAGTACTCCGCAAATGGAGTCGTCAATTATAACCCCAAAAAACATTTTTTTAAAGCCACTGTCGATTCCTTCCACGGAAACTCTGGCTCAGCGGTCTTTAATAGCAAAACTCTAGAGGTTGAGGGTATCCTAGTTCGTGGGTATGAAGATTATATCTATACCCAAAGGGGTCGTTGTGGTGAACTAAACACTTGTAACACGAGCTTTTGTCTGGGCGAGGATATTGTTCGAATAAAGTCTTTAAACCTTAAAAATTAACCTCTTTAACACGTACCTTCTAACTTTACCCAGAATTACTAATAGATTATCTCGATGCCTTAGAAGGTGCGAAGACCAACTACAAAAAATGTATACCGAAATTAATATCCAATTCTTTGGTGATACTCAGAGATTAAGGAGCTTGAAAAGCATCGATTAAAATTATATTCAACGCCGCAAAAAGACTGGAGCGATTCCAACGCATAATAGTACGATAATTACTACCCCGTAATAAGAGAGGGGAATTTTTGTGAGGCAATGCCACTGCTCTCCTTTTCCACTCACCCTTAAGCTTGTTGCCATTTAAGAGACGAATCCCCAATTTATTGTACTGGGCGGGAGATCTGACTTGATTATAAGTAAAATTTTTCCCCGCTGTTTTTTTAACCATTTGTCCAATAATCTTTCCCTTTTTCCAACGGGCCTTCTTTAAATAATTGGCAATTGAGGCAAAAATATCGGCATGATTATTCCAAATATCCTTTTTCCCATCGCCATCAAAGTCTTGGGCGTATTGAATAAAGCTCGTTGGCATAAACTGACACTGCCCCAAAGCGCCGGCCCAACTCCCTAGGAATTGATCGGCCTTAATATGACCTTCATGGATAATTTTCAAGGCCGCAAATAACTCTCTTTCAAAAAATTTTCGCCGCCGTTTATCAAACGCCAGGCTGGTAAGTGATTTAATAATTGAATGGTTCCCCGTAATTTTGCCATATAAAGTTTCTACGCCCCAGAGAGAGACAATGACCTCTTTATCAACTTGATATTTTTTTTCGATTTTATCTAATAGGTCTTTATGAAGACTTAAAAGTTTTTTCCCCTGTTCAATACGGCTAGGTTTAGATTTCATCCATTTCTGAATCCATTGTTCATAATCAATACTTGTGTTCGAAGTTATTTGATTACGATCTTTATCAATAACTCCCTGATCATATGAAACGGCCATCAAATGCTTTTCGAGAAATTTTTGAGGGAGTCCTTTTTTAATAGATTTTGAAATAAAGGACTTTTTCCATTGGAGAAACTGAGCTTTATGGTCCGACTTTTTGGCCATACAGGGTTGCCCAAGTAAAAATAATAACAAGATAGCGATTTTTGGCAAAAGAGACTCCTTTCTCATCCCCATACTCTACCCTATTTTATTCCGAAACTTAATATAATAGTTTTTGCCTGTGACGATCGGGTATTCTACCCTAAAGATCAATTAACACCTACCAACTTGTTTATCGTGGAATCTGCAGCGATAAATGTCTTGATCAAACTGCCCCTTTCAAAGAATAAAGCTAATCAAAAGACAAAGGCGCCTCTACTGTACGAGTATTTTAAGATGAAATCGTTTCATTAGCATACCAACGAAATTTTTAATCCCTAAAACGATTGTAGAATCAGACACTAAGTACATTAAATAAGAAAAGGGGAACTGGATATTTCTTTTTTAAGAGAAGCGAGAGAGTCTCTCTGATTAGTAATAAACTCTCTCATAAGGTCTGCTGCATTTGTTTTTGTGGAAGGTCGTACTTTGTTATTTCAATTTCATCGAAGAATTGGACCCCTACACGAAAGTTTTTCCGGTCGTCTTCTCCTTTTAAATATACAATTTTACCCTGAATCGTTTCAAGTAATTTGTGGCCAAATAATTTGGTGATAAAAACATTATCATTTTCATAATTAAAATATTTTGCCTTATGCCGTGGAATACTAAGTCCTATTCCCGTTTTCGATATATCGAGAAGATTAAAGCTATAAACCTTATTATTCTTAGTTACATAAACTTCTCGCTCTTTAATATCTAATCCATTTAAAAGAATGCGAGGAACTCGACGATGCTTTTTCACCAACATTTGAGTGGGAGGCAGAATAAAAAACTGATCCTTGGTTCCAGAAATATGAACGATTTCGACTTCTGATACATATTTTTGTGAATTAGTATGGATGTAAAGTTTATGGTTTTTAGACAATTTTGAAAGGTCCTTCTCGGGACTTTCATGAGTTAAAACTACCCTAATCTCTGGCTCATTGGGGTTAATTTCTTCAATAAAAAGTTTATACTCAACCTTCTTTTCACCGCCAAATCGTTGCCATCCATTAAAGGCGACTCTATTTTTAACGAGAAATTTTAAGAGGTCATTAATTTCATAAGGATTAACAGTTTTTTGATATTCTTCGATTTCAGTATACTCTATCATAGAAGTCTCTCATTTTAATAATTCCTTAAACTATTTTTCGGTATTAACTGGAGGTAATTTAGATTTTTTTATAGTTTATTTTTCAAGGAAGTTTATGTCATCAAGAGCTCAACTAAAGTACTCTATTTATTGAAAAGATATTTATTGATCTTTGGCCCAGAGGTATTCTACGAATATTATCAAGTTAGTTATAAGAGACTTTATTTCCTCTTTCACCTTGCAAAGCAATGAGGGATTAATATCAAAAAAATGGCGTTGGGAGAGAATGGGATGCAAGGACCATTAGAGGATTTGATTTAAAAAAATTAGTCCCGACATCGCCTTTGGTTATGAACACTTTAAATTTATCCACAAATTATCAGGCGTTAATAATAAAATGGGCCATAAATACGACTACAAGAGAGTTAGTATCTACACCCAATTTGGTTTATAAAACTATTGATCAAATACAAAAAAGAGAGCATTCCTTGAAAAGGCCTTCTTATCTTTTGAATTAATGGTACACTCAAATGATGTTGCGATAATAAGTATTTGATTAATTGCCTGAGGAAAGAAGTGACGAAGAATAAAGGGTTTTCTCTAGTTGAACTTATGATGACCATATCTGTAATGGGAATTATAGCGATTGTTGGTATTCCAAAATATATGGCCTATAAAAATAAGGCCAAGACCGCTGAAGCAAAGATCATTCTTTCAGCAATTTATACGGCCCAACAAAATTTAAAGAATCAATATGACTCTTATGGCACATGCTTAGAAATGGGCGGATTTGCTGGCCCCAGCATATCAAGTGATCGTTTTTATGCCGCCGGATTTCCGGCCCATAATGCAATTACCAATAATAATATTGTTAATAATGGCGGTAGTGGTTGTGATAACACTACCACGAATGCGATTGAGGCGACAAAAGGCTTCAAGGGCCAGATCGCAACTGCCGCAGATCTTGTCGCAAGCACTAATAATAATAGTCTTGCAACAACAGGAGTAGCAAATGATGGCAACTCATATACAGCATCGGCAGTTGGTTTTATTGGAGAAAGCATAGGAAATTCTCAAAATAATTCATCTAAGGATCATTGGGCCATTGATGAAAATAAGGGCCTTATTCGTTATACCAACCCATAGAAAATAAGGTCATTCCTAATTTTTTAAAGACAACTTTCTTTAATAAAACTTAAATATTATGCCAACTCATAGATTTAACATAATAAAGTAGAATCAAAAGATTAATTGATTGACGGGGAAGGCCACTCCTAAGATAATTTTAGCAATGAAAACTTTATTATTAATTGTTCTGTTTATATCGTGCTACCCCACTTTTTCTAATCCACTTTGTGGTTCGGGCACACAAGAACTAGATCATATCAATTTCGGCCACAATACAAGACTCCTGGCCTGCGGTCGAAAGTCAAAAAATGTGATTACAAACCTGCAAATTTTATCAACGATCAATAAAGATACAAAAATTTTATTTGAAGGTGACCAAGCCTTTAAGCATTACCAATTACGAAAAGTTAAAAATAGCTTCTCTATCAAAGAGGGATTAAAAAAGGTCAATCCTTTTAATCCATTTATTGAAATCAAAGTTACTTGCGCCAAGGGTAAATGCAAAAAATATGATGCTATTTGCCTCTGGAAAAAAAATTCATCTAATTCAGTTCAGATGAACCAATTATTAACAGCAATAGAAAAGAAAAACTGCAAAGAAACTACCGCTAAAATTGACCGTATTTTTGAGCTAGCGCTCTCTGGCAATAAAACGGCCAGTAATTATTTTCTGCAAATTAATACCGGTAAAAATTGTAATATAGGATTTACAGAATCTTTCATGATCTATACAGAAGATATCTTGCGCCTCGGAAAGCTTCGCTGCCTCTAGGCCATATAAATACTCTGTTGGTTTTCTATAAATTAAAGGTCGTCTCCATAAATTATTTGAGAGAACAGGCCAATCAAAACAAAAATTTCACAAAATTTCTATTATTCTAATTAGTTTTAAATGAGATGAGGGAAGGAAAAAAGGCCTCTACTCTACAGAAAATGTTAAGAGAAAAGGCCTTAAGATTGTAAAGTTTTTTAAAAATCAAAAATTGAATTTAAAGTCTGGCTTGGACGCATGGCCTGCGCAACCAGTTTCATACTCGGATGGTAGTAACCACCCAAATCAATAGCAGAACCCTGAGCATTATTAAGCTCTTCAAGAATCTTAGTTTCGTTCAAAGAAAGGGCCTGTGCCACTTTTGAAAATTTTTCTTTAAGATCGTTATCTTTGTCCTGAGAAGCGAGGGCCTCGGCCCAATACTTAGCAAGGTAGAAATGACTGCCTCTATTATCAAGCTCACCAACTTTACGAGAGGGAGATTTGTCTTGGGACAAGAATTTTCCATTAGCGCTATCAAGAGCTTCAGCTAAAACAAGGGCCTTGGCATTATTCGTTTTATGGCCAAGATCTTCAAGTGAAACTGCTAAGGCCAAAAACTCTCCAAGAGAATCCCATCTCAGATGGCCCTCTTCAACAAATTGCTGAACGTGCTTAGGAGCTGATCCACCAGCACCAGTTTCAAATAAACCTCCACCAGCAAGAAGGGGAACGATAGAAAGCATTTTAGCACTTGTTCCCAACTCTAGAATTGGGAAGAGGTCTGTTAGGTAGTCACGAAGAACATTGCCTGTCACAGAAATTGTGTCCTCACCTTTTTTAACACGCTCAAGAGAATAGCGAGTCGCTTCGATGGGGGACATAATTTTAATCTCAAGACCAGTCGTATCGTGATCTTTTAAATAAGTATTTACCTTTTTAATAAGGTTAGCATCATGCCCACGTTTTTCGTCGAGCCAAAAAATAGCTGGGTTTTGGGTGGCCTTGGCGCGATTAACACCGAGTTTAACCCAATCACGAATGGCGATGTCTTTAGTTTGGCACATTCTCCAAATATCACCTTCGTCAACAGTATGCTCAATCAAAATATTATCGTCGGTATCGAGAACACGAACCATCCCCTTGCCTGTAATTTTAAATGTTTTATCATGGGAGCCATATTCTTCGGCCTTTTTGGCCATTAATCCGACATTGGAAACATTTCCCATTGTGGTAACATCAAAGGCACCATTCTCTTTACAAAATTTAATCGTTTCTTGATAGACTCCGGCATAACAACGATCGGGAATCATAAATTTTGAATCATGAAGCTTACCATCCGCACCCCACATTTTACCAGAAGCGCGAATTGCCGCTGGCATTGAGGCATCAATAATCACATCACTAGGGACATGAAAATTGGTAATTCCTTTATCAGAATCAACCATCGCCAAACGAGGACCATTATCAATACAGGCCTTAAGAGCTGTGTCGATTTCTGCTCTTTGGGCATCAGGTAATTTTTTAATTTTAGCGTAAACATCACCAAGACCATTATTCGGGTTCACCCCTAATTCATTAAACGTCGTGGCATATTTTTCAAAAACATCTTTAAAATAAACGGTAACCGCATGTCCGAACATAATGGGATCGGAAACTTTCATCATCGTTGCTTTAAGGTGTAAAGATAAGAGCAGATCATTCTCTTTGGCATCTGCAATTTCCTTCGCAAAAAAGGTGCGAAGACCTGAGCAGCTCATTACGGAAGCATCAATCACTTCCCCAGTGAGAAGAGAGACTTTTTCTTTGAGAACAGTTTTCTGACCTTCCGCGCTGGTGAATTCAATTTTTACATCAAGGTCTTTATCTACAACAACAGATTTTTCGCTGCCATAAAAGTCACCTTCAAGCATATGAGCGACATGGGACTTAGAGTCGGCCGTCCACTCTCCCATGGAATGAGGATTGTTTTTAGCGTATTGCTTAACAGGGCCAGCAACACGACGATCAGAATTCCCCTCTCTTAAAACAGGATTAACTGCGCTCCCTAAGACCTTTGCGTAACGAGAACGGATGTCTTTTTCTTCAGGAGTATTAAGCTCCTCAGGAAAGTTTGGAATGTTATAACCTTGAGATTGAAGCTCAGCAATGGCCGCCTTCAATTGGGGAATTGAGGCGGAGATATTGGGTAATTTAATAATATTGGCATTAGGTGTTTTCGCCAATTTCCCTAACTCTGTCAGGTCATCGGCCACTTTTTGATCATCATTAAGATTTTCAGGAAAGTTGGCAATGATACGACCAGCAAGAGAGATATCTTTGGTCTCCACGTCAATCTGAGCTGACGCAGTGAATGCTTTCACTATGGGAAGGAAAGATTGAGTTGCTAAAGCAGGTGCTTCATCTGTTTTAGTGTAAATAATTTTTGATGTTTTATCGGTCATGCTAATTCCCTAAGCTAAAGAAGTTCAATTCAATGATTTGCTAAAAAATATAGCAATAGCACCCTTAAATTGATAGGTGCATGGCACCTATCAGGAGAGATTTAAGTAACTGAAAAATACTTTTATTTCGCCTTTTTAAGGAAGCAAGTCAAAAGCACAATCTGAGTACCATTCACTCGCCCCTCAATATGCTCCGGATTGTCAGTTAAAGAAATTTTACGAACAACTGTTCCTCGCTTGGCCGTAAAGTTCGCCCCCTTAACATCGAGGTCTTTAATCAAGGTTACCGTATCACCTTCAAGCAATGGGGTGCCATTACTATCTAACGTCGGCTTTTTTTGCTCTCCAGCTTCACTATTGTGAAGTCCCGCTTCGGCCCATTGTTGAGTCTGTTCTTCCATATAAAATTGTTCGAGAAGGTCCTGGGCCCAACTATGATCGTTCAAGCGTTTAAGAATACGCCATGCCATCACCTGAACGGCCGGAAATTCACTCCACATGCTTTCATTGAGACAATGCCAATGATTGGTGTCCATACTTTCAGGATTATCGATTTGGTTTTGGCAAGATTCACATAGCATGACGCTTCTCTCAACAGACCTTTCTGTAATCGGTGGAACTTCATAAGCAGAAAGATTTGAACCTGAAGAGCAGAGTTCGCATTTTGAATGACAACGTTGCATAAGTTCGCTTTCAATAGTCATGGCCATTATATCCTTAGCTAAATGTGAATGTTAATTTTTTTTCTTTTTTATCATAAGGAAGTGATAATGTCCTCCATTTAAAATGGTAAGTCATTTCCTAATCAAATTTCCTTAAACTTAGACACCAGCTTACCACTGGCTATGCAAGGATTTTTTGTATCGCCTCAACAGCGTTTTTGATTTTAGCAAAAAAAGATTCTTGATGGGGGACATAAACAAAATGGGGATGTTGCGCCCATAGTTCTCTTAATCGTGTATCCAGCTCTATGGCCTGCTTATTACTTTCCGTACGAATTGGGTTGCCATTATCAATGGCAAAATTCCCCACAGCAGCTGATTCAAAGAAAATAACGGCATCGTAACGTTTAAATTCTTCTTTCATTGTCATATTTTGAGAAGTAAAAAAGTCCTCAACTCCATTCGGCCAATAAGCGGCGCCATCAATTGTACCCCGATCACATAAAAGAACTCTATCGGGATAGAGAGAGCGTTGAATATCCTCCATATTTCGCTGAACATGGAAAATGGACTTTTGCGCTAATTCACAGGCCTCTTTTTCATGCCTTCGAGGGAAACCACCTGAAAAAAGAATCGTTGCCGTTTCAGGAACGACGGCCACCCGCTCCCCTAATTCTCGACGAATGAGGTCCAAGGCAGTGGTTTTTCCGCCACCGGGGCCACCAGTTAAAACAATACGGTGTGATCCATTATTCAAAGCATAACTCCTTTTTTATAATTACTTCTTCCTGTTATTTTAAGGCCTTTACTATTAAAATCAAATGAATAGCATTACTTGAAACAATGATCTAAGTCAGCACTTAAGCAAGCTACCATCGACCAATATGACTAATTTTTCATCCCGCAAACCGACGACAATAAATTTTGAAACACCTGCTACATTACGTACTTCTTTTTCTAAAAAGGGGTACAAAAAGATTTAATTCAGACGACGGCCGGAAACCCCTCTTCTGCATATTCAAGATGGTTTACTTCCTATTAAAGAGAACCATCACAATGGTTAGGTTAACCAATAGTTTTCTTTCGGTAAAATGCTGAATTAATTTTTCCATTATTGATCCTCTTCTTCAGCAAGAAAAGATCAACTAGCATAAATCGGTAACAAAATTGAGCATGCGATTATAATGGGAGCCGCGCCAATAAATTTTATGGCAATTAGTGCATGTTGAGAAAACTTCATTGAGAAGGTAAACCTTTTGTGGAACTAAATACTTCACGGATTTTTTAGAAACTGGCCGTAATACTTTATTACAGCCAATACATCGGGAGAGAGGTCTGGCCTTATCTTTAAGGCCGAAATTATTGATAATAAACTTTAATTGATCACTCAAGGGTGTATCCTCAATAAATACAATATAATTTTTTTTCAAGTCCATTAATATTTTGCGATTACGAGTTAGAAAAAGGCGATTTTCTTTCCTCGCGACCTGAATAATATGATTTATTCTCTGGGGGTCATTTGAGTAGACAACATCGAATCCCAAAATTCTTAGATTTTTTGATAATTTCCCAAGCCCTGATTCCAGCGCAAATTTAACATTATCAAAATCATAATTTTTTAAACTTAATGGCCGTGGTGATACTTTTCTGTCGACATGATGATAAATAGGAGTTTCTTTATTTACCAAAGTTAACTTGCCCGAGGTATCCAAAACATATTCATCAAAATCTCGTGCCAAAAATAATGTTTTTTTATAAAAATTACGGGCCTCCTGATAAATTTCATCAATAGAGTTACGCTTTTCTTTATATGTATCGCGAAAACGGACGCTAAAATGAGTAAGAATCAGATTCTTGATCCCGGCCTTATCTGCAACTTCACAGACAGACTTAGCAGTTGAATGTTTTAATGAAATGGGAATTTTGGCCAAAACTTCTTC
>JBFGZE010000021.1:0-34771 GCA_041586955.1 Bacteriovoracaceae bacterium | reverse complement strand
GGTGTCCACTCAGACATTGGTTTTGTCACTAACCTTGCTAAGAAATCTGGTAACTTTGAAGTTAAGCCAGGCTTTGGCCTCAATTTTGATCTATACCTTAAGTGGTGGGTTAAGGCGAAGTATTGGGCCAGCTTAGGTCTATCCAGTCATACTTTTCAAAGTGAAGTCGCCAATACCAACTTCACGGCCACGGCCAAAAACTCCTCTACAGCTCTTAATTTGGGATTTGGTGCCTCTTTTTAAGTCAATTTTCAATAAACCTATGGGAGTGGAGAAGAATTCACTTTAATAGGTTTTTGGGTAATTTAAAGGTTCCATTTTCTTCGGCAGAAAAAGGAATTTCGCCTGTGACGGCATTGAGGTTTAAAGGCCCGTATAGATGGGGGTATAGGATGCCAGACATCGGGGCCTCAAGAGGCGGCTCATTTTTCAATTCTTGTGATAAGAGGGTTTCATCAATTCTGAGAATAATTAAATGATCGTGACCTCTGTAAAAATTATTGGCAACGGAGAGTATTTGATCGGTATGGGCACAATGAATGAAGCCGTCTGATTCAAGGCTAGGCGGGGCATAGCTATCTTGGTTTTTGACTTTTTCCCATTCTTTTTTTGATAGGATATGAAAAATATTGGCCATAAAAACTCCTTTTTCTTATTTTAAGGGGTGTTGACTTTTTTTTCTATTCTTAAGTCGTAAATGTTTTTTTCATCTACTGAAAAAAAGGCCTATTCGTTGATGCGGTGAGCACATAAGATAATGATTTTCCCTCATTTTCCCCATCCTAATCTTATTTAGGGCCTACTTGCTGCTAAATGGATTGAAAAGAGAGGGAATGGTCGCTTGTGCCGAGAGGTGTTAAAGATAAACTCTAACAGCTCTTGTCTTGACAGTTAGGGTCAGAAGCCTTTTATTGAATGTACCTGGAGGTAAAGTGAAGCCAGTTCGTATAAGAAAAATTTTTTGGAAAGATGGGCCCATATTGATGTCTCTTCCGTGTCATTTATTTACGTCGACTTTTTTGCAGGCCAAATGGAGTCGGAAAAAAAAATCAAAATCTTCACTACCTGTGGTCAATAGAGCGCCAATTTTTAAGAAAAGTTGATTTTAGCGTGGAATATAGTCTGGGCAGCCAGCGCACCCTGATTGGCAACACCCCATTCCTTCAATTTCCTTTTCATCTACTTCGTCCAAATCAAGGCAGCGGAAGATAGGAGGGGGACCTGGGTGGATCATTTCGTAGGTCTCTTGGCATTCTAAAGGCGATTGCCGGGTTCCCAATAATAATTTTAATTTGAATTGATGGGCCTTTGCTTCACTGGAAAAGTGAATCTGAAAGGAGCTTTGATCATCTGCATCTATGAGGTACCAATTCTCATCCTTTCCCTTAATGGTTTCCAATTGCATCTAGCACTCCGTAGCAATTTCGCCTAAAAAGGCGTATTTCTCGGGCCAATCAACTTGGCCTTTTTTTAAATAAGATTATAAACTCTCTTATCGCTTTTGTGCAGCTATAAAGGTCAATTGTCTACCAAATAATGAATGAGAATATTGACCAATATTTTTACCAACTGACCTTTCCTCCAGCACTAGATACTTATGGACTACTAGATGGAAGTACTTTAGTTTAATCATCTGATGAGAAAAACGTGTTGAATTTTTTGATCTGTTTGATTTAAAATGGTGCTTATTGAGGAGAAACGAGTATGAGTAAATCAATGAAAGAGGCCCTTTTAAATCTCGGCCTAAAGTCTAGTAAGTCTCAAAATGAAAGGGAGAAGCGGCCAGCAAAGTCCTTAAAAGAAACAGAAAAGCACCAACAATCACGGAATTTTTGTGAAGTCTGTGAGCTCGTCCAGCCGGATGTCGAGAAATATAAACACCGTAATCCCACGATTGATGCTGAATGGATCTGTGCAGCTTGTGCCGATAAAAACCAAATTCTAGATGACTTTCGCCATACTCATCAAAGTGATTTTGCCAAGAAGGGGCGTTTTCGCCGGGAGTTTGGCCATACTAAGGACTTTTCTGCCTTAGGTGGAGCTAAGGATAATACTAAAAAGAAGGGAAATTTCCGCTCCAACGGAAATCGTTCACAAACAACTCATTCGGGTCATCGCTCCAGAAATTCAAATGGTAATTCAAGTGGTGATACGAACGGCAATCGGTAATTAGCAAACCGAAAAGCTCGGAAAACAGAAAGTTGACAAGGTTTTGTCTTCCATCTGAAACAATTGACAAAAGAGTTGGCCATAATAGGGACAAGGAGGTGCCCTATGAAGCCAATTCATAATTCGTTTATCCAGGATCTCATTGAAGAATTAAGGCAGCAATTCCCTCAGGTGCAATCTGTGCGTGTGTCAGGGGTTCATCAACCCCAAGGTTTTCAAACCCAAGTTCAAGTCAAATTGCCGGGAAAGGATCTGGTTTGCCGGAAACGCCATGTCATATCATTTGAAAGTGCTCGTAAGGCCTTCAAAACGATGAAACAAAATATCCGAAAAAGATTAAAAAAATAGTTTCACTTAATAGAGGTTATTTTTTAAGCAGCGGAGGATTTTGCGACTATAATTGCCCTGTGATTTGCCTTTACAGCTTGAGAGCTTTTTGCGAGCAAATTGTTGGCAAGTGCCTGGACGACGAAAGCGGCGGTCACGCCGCTTTTTCATACAAAAGAAACTCATGTTTTGATCGATTTCGATTTTTAATTCTTCTAGCTCTGAGCGGTTGAGTACTGGTGCCGTGGATTTTCGAGCTGTCCTCTTCACCTTGCGACGGGATCTGGCCTTTTTGGGGCGAATTTTTTTATAGGTATTTAGCTTTTTTCCTTTTTTGTATCTTTTCCAGTTCTTAGCGCGCAATAATTGGTATCTAAGCAGAAGCCTCTCGCGAGCGGTAAGGTCCTTGTCACTTTTATCCGCGCCTCGCTCACTGGAAGCAAGACCAGAACATGAATTCAATAAGAGGAAGCAGATAATACTAAAAGTCAGATATGGAGTCGGCCAGGAGCGGATCGTCGATAAAAGGGTTGCGGTTGTTTTGAATTTCGAAGATTTTATTATTTCTTTGTTTCTCATCATCATCAACCGGGTCATCCTTATGCCAATTCCGTAAATATTGCTCTTCTAGGTCATCAATATTTATTTTATAGCGTATTGAAAAATAAAATAAGGCGCGGGCAATATTTCCACGGTGAGATGGCGGTGGTTCAAAGCCTATGGCATTTGTTCCTTCAATATAACCTCTTTTTGATAATTGGCAGTCTGGGCGTGTGGATGCATCTTCCACGACTCCAAAAATGACATTTCCGCGTTGGCTATTGGCCTTACTATCGACAGGAAAGAGATGGTGAAGGTCTGTTTTTTGCAAACGACTGGAAAAGCGCTTGTTAAATCGACTTTGAGGCCAAGTGTGTTCACAATTCATATATTGATGATTAGGGATTCGCCCAGGCCCAATACCTTGCGCCGCTGTCATGCGCTTACCACAATAGCGGTCATTAATATAATGGCCCTTATCATCGCGCTTGAGATCAATCTTGCCGAACATTAAGCGGCGGGCCTCGCGATAAGAGCTGAGAACCTTTTGTTGAAAGCAATTAGAGCAAGCCTCTTTCGCGATGAGGTCACGGCCATTGTCTTGTTTTTTATGGTATCCAGAGATAATGCGAAATAATTTTTCTTTTAATTCCTCAGAGTTTGTTTGGTCACTCTCTAAATATTGTTTAAATTGTAGAGGGTAATAAGGTGGAAGGTGAGAGTAGTCCCTTGCTTGTGCTGTAGCAAAGATAAGAAAAATAAACACAAAAGTACTTTTGGGCATGGCCACATCCTTGGGGCTTTTCATTAATAATAGCATGCTCAAGTAACGCCCCGTCTAGGGAAAGTTAGTAATTGTAAGTATTCCTTATGGAAATAATTAGTGGAACTTAACCGGTCCTAATGGATTGATCGCTAGGATGCAACTCTTTACCGTGGTTGAGATGATTTTCATTATTAAAGAGAAGCGAGTACACTTTTAATACTCCCAACCTTAATGAAGAGAGGCCAAAGATAATGAAAGCTAAAATTACAGGTGTTGGTAAAGCGATTCCACCTCGTAAAATAACAAATCACGATTTAGAAAAAATGATGAATACCTCCGATGAGTGGATCCGCCAGCGGACGGGCATTGAAAGTCGCTATTGGGTTGAACCGCAAATGGCGACTTCAGACTTGGGGTTGGAGGCCAGCCTGCAGGCCATCGAGCAAGCTGGAATCAAGAAAGAAGATATCGATATGATTATTTTTGCCACCCTTAGCCCTGATCATGACTTTCCGGGCACTGGTTGTTTTTTGCAGGCCAAACTAGGTCTTCCCGGAATTCCCGCGATCGATATCCGTCAACAATGCACTGGCTTTCTTTATGGGCTTTCCATTGCTGATAAATTTATTCGTTGTCAGGAGGCAAAGACCATTTTATTAGTCGGTGCCGAAATTCACTCTAAAGGCCTAGACCGGACACCTGCTGGCCGGGATGTATCAGTACTTTTTGGTGATGGCGCGGGGGCCTGTATTATTCAAGGGCATGAAGCGGGAATTAATGATTCTCAAATATATAAATCAAACCTCCATGCAGATGGCACATTTGCAAAGGAATTATGGCTGCCAGGCCCTGGTAATGCCTTTGATAATAATGAACGCTGTTCTAAAGAGATGATTGATGAGGGCCTCCATTATCCTAAAATGAATGGCAAGGTGGTATTCGTTCATGCTGTTAAACGAATGGCAGAAACGATCACAGAAACAATTGCTCAATCAGGATTTAAAATTCATGATATTGACCTCTTTCTCTTTCATCAGGCAAATTTGAGAATAAACTCTAAAGTGGCAGAAATTTTGGGGATTGATGAAGATAAAGTCTTTAATACTATTATGGAATATGGGAATACTACGGCCGCGACAATTCCCATTGGCATGGCCGATGCGATTGCTAATGGTAAATTGAAAAAGGGAATGTTGGTAGCATCAGCGGCCTTTGGTTCTGGTTTTACCTGGGCGTCGTCTGTCTGGCGCCAATAAATCAATTGTCAGAGTTTTTTTGATCCAAAACTTTCCGAACCGTATGTGCTAATTTACTTTGGCCAAAAGGCTTCATCATAAAGGCCTTGATCCCTAGGTCGCTCGCAATTTCTTCGTTCGCGAGGGGACTAAAACCAGTACAAAGAATAATTGGAATGTCTTTGCGAATATTCAGCATTTCTTTGGCCATTGAGACTCCTGTCATTTTAGGCATGGTTTGATCAGTAATGACCAGATCGAAATAATCGGGTTGACTGCGGAATAATTTGAGCGCCTCAAGTCCATTGGTTTTATTGACGGCATGATAACCAAGATTTTCTAAAATTTGTTTTGTGACTTCTGATAACACCACTTCATCATCTACAACCAAGATTTTTTCGGTGCCTCCAGGTAATTTTTCCCTCGACATGATAGGTTCTTCTCGGTTTGCTTTGATTACAGGGAAGTAGAGATGGCAGGTCGTACCACTACCCAATTGGCTCACGACTTTGATCTGGCCATTCATACTTTCAACGATACCTTGGACCACAGCGAGGCCCATTCCTGCGCTTTTTCCAAATTTATTGGTGGTGAAATAGGGATCAAATATACGCTTAAGGTGCTTTGGATCAATACCAACCCCTGTATCAGAAATTTCTAAATGGGCATAAGGACCTGGTCGCAACTTGGGTTCCTGGTTAAGCTCTTTGAGGGCCATATATTTTTCATGTAAAGAAATACTCAATACGCCTCCACTCTCTGCCATCGCGGTACTGGAGTTGGTGCATATATTCATGAGAACTTGTTGAATTTGACTTGTGTCGGCATTAATATAACCTAAGTTGTCATCAAGGTTATATTTAATTTCAATTGTACTGGGGATAGTCTCTTTTAATAATTTAATAGTTTCTAAAATAATGGGTTGAATTTTTAAAGGCGCTCTTTCCTGATCAAAGCGGCGACTGTAGGCGAGAATTTGGTTCACTAAATCTTTCGCTCTTTTAACAGCGGTCAAAACTTTTTTGATATTATATTCTATTCGACCACCTGGCGTACAATAGTAGAGAATCAATTCCGAGCAACTGAGAATAATAAATAAAATATTATTAAAGTCGTGAGCAATACCGCCGGCCATCGTTCCAATCACTTCGACTTTTTGGGCCTTTTGCATTTGCTCATTCATTAATTGCTGCTGAGTAACATCACGAGCAATCCCTCTGTACCCACGGTAATTACCTTGAAAGTCAAAAATCGGAGTTCCATTTGTTTCTAAGATTATTTGTTTGTTTCGGTAATTGATGTTAATTCTCAAGGCCTTAAACGACCCCCCTCTTTTTTTATAAGTTAAAAATTTACGGGCCAATGGCCAGCGCATTTCCTTGGGAATTAGGTCTATCACTTTGATCCCATAAATTTCATCAGGAGGAATGTTAAGGATCTCCTTGACTCTGGGATTAGAATAAGTAAAGTTATGATGCTCATCAATCTCCCAAATCCAGTCGAGAGAGTCTTCAGTAATTGAACGAAAACGCTCTTCACTTCGTTTGCGGTGTTGGATTTCGCTTTCTAACTCTTTATTTATTTTTTCTAATTCTGCGATGCGAATTTGTAGTTGAGGGTAATAGCTCTTTTGAATAGAGGTTTCGCCCAGACCCATAATCCGTTTACGCATTTCATGATAATGTGAATCTTCAGAGTGATTCTTCATAAATCAATTCAATATCCCGTTGATTGGTGAGTCTAGGGTTAGTAATAAGGCAAGGGTCACGCATGGCAAATTTAGCGAGATGGGGAATATCGCTTTTAGTTGCCCCACGGTTTCCCAGGGTATGAGTCATGCCAGCTTCCTTTTTAAGTGAACCTATGGCGGTCAAAATGGCCTTACCTGCATTTCTATTCCGCCATTGGTTCATATCGAGTCCTAAGGCCATTCCAATATCTCGATAGCGGTCTTGCGCGTCGGGATAATTATAAGAAATAACGTGCTCCAATAAAATGGCATTGCATTCGCCATGGGCCAGATCAAGATAACCACCAGCGCTATGGGACATGGCATGAATTGCACCTAAGCTGGCATTGGAGAAGGCCAGACCGGCTTCTATACTCGCTAGCACCATATTGGTGCGATAGGTGAGGTTATTAGGCTCCGCTAAAACTTTTAAAAGGTTATCTTTAATAAGAGGAATTGCTTGGAGAGCGTGGAGGTCAGTCAGTGGCGAATTCGCTGTCGAGAGATAGGCCTCGATTGCATGCGATAGCGCATCGATGGCAGTGCAGACGGTGAGGTAAGGATCCATCGTCAATGATGTTTGGGGGTCTATTAAGGAGACATCGGGGACTGCCATCTTTGATACGATAGTAATTTTTGTCCGCTCCTCGGTATTGTTAATGATTGTAAATTGGGAGACATCGGAAGAGCTTCCCGCAGTGGTTGGGATACAGATAAGAGGCGGCCCTGGTATCGTAATCTTATCCACTCCCTCTAAAGCGAGAATATGGCATTTATTATGACTTGATATACCAATTCCCTTCGCGCAGTCCATGGTGCTGCCGCCACCAATTGCAATGATGATATCGCACTTCTCGGCCTCGTAAATTTCGACTCCTAGCATGACCTCCTGGGCGCGAGGGTTTGGAGAAATGTGAGAAAAAACGACGTAATCGAGATCCTTGGCCTCAAGGCCATTGGTGACTCTCTTTGCCCAGCCTGCCTTTATCACGCCTGGGTCACTGACAACGAGTATTTTTTTACCGGAGAAGTTTCTGGCATATTGACTGGCAAGATCAATTGCTCCAACCCCAAAGACGATTTCTGGGGCCACAAATTTTCTCAGTTCATCCACGAATAACTCCCCTTTTAGGTTAGAGTTGGCCGATTAGAATTTTTTGTAGAGATCCAATGAGAGTTGTTAATTCAGAGCGAATAGGGGACAAACTCTCTTTATTAGCTTGCAGCGGAGCAGCGATTTCTAGGCGAATCTTAGTCTTTATCCCTATCGAAGTCAATTTACAATTTATTTAAAATCTATATTAACCGTTTTACTTTCTTGTCATTTACACTTCTAATTCGTGAATAATTGTCACACTAGAGCTTGTTCCTAGGCGATCAGCTCCTGCTTCAATCATATCTTGGGCATGACCAAGTGTTTTAATACCCCCACTTGCTTTGATTAAAAGTGGTGGAAAGATGGATTTCTTAATCGTCGAAATATCTTCTAAGCTAGCGCCACGGTGGGAAAAGCCGGTGGATGTTTTGACAAAGGCCGCCTTACTTAACTGAATTAAACGGCAGGCCATTTGAATCTCCTCGGGCGTTAAAAGTGCCGTTTCAATAATGACCTTAAGTGGTTTGTCTCCACAAAGGTCAACCATCGTTTTAAGCTCATCTAAAATCGCATCATTCTTTCCTTCTTTAAGATGGCCAATATTCATGACAGTATCGATTTCATCTGCTCCATGGGCGAGGGCAAACTTGAGTTCTCCGAGCTTAATGGAGAGTGGATTATTTCCTAGGGGAAATCCGATGACAGTGCAAATTTCGGTTGGATGATTCATTAATTCACTGGCGCAAAAGGCAACATAGGCCAGAGGAATACAAACGGTCCGGAATTCATAACGCTTTGCCTCGTCACACAATAATTTGAAATCACTTAACTTTGCTTCAGGTTTAAGAAGGGTATGGTCAATATATTGGGCCAAATTAAGGGGCGATATCATTTTAAACTCCTAGTTTTCTAAATGCTCTAAAACAAGTATACCAATAATAGGGAGGAAGCAATGGGTCTTCGCGTTTTCACCAGGCCTTTGGCCATATTCATTTTTTCTTTATTGGCATTAGGATCATCCCTTTATTTGTATTTAGACTCCTATTTGGCGGTCAATGAGGCCTTTCAGAAATTTCTTCTCGAGCGTAACTTAGAACCCTCCAAATTTATGGACACCCAAACCTGGGTTATGGTTCTCTCCCTTTCTATATTAGTCGCGAGTATTTTGGTGGGCATGCTTTTAATTTTTATTTATTATCAAAAAATGATTCAATTATACCGCCTGCAGCAAAATTTTATTAATGGCTTTACTCACGAATTGAAAACGCCTTTGGCGAGCCTTAAACTTTTTTTAGAAACCTTTGACCGTTATGAAATTCCAAGAACTGAGCAGAAGAAGTATTTAGAATATATGAGAAGAGATATTGAGCGTTTGGCCGATAATGTCGAGCAAATCTTATCCCTGGCAAAATTTGAAGATAAAAAGTACAAGGCCAATTTAGAGGAACTCGACGTAAGGGATTTTCTTAAAAACTGGGTTCGTAAAAATAGTGGTTTCTTCGAGCGGACGAAAATTAATTTAATTATTCCTAAAGATCCCTGCTTTATGAAGTATGATGTGAATCTATTGGAAATGCTTTGTGGGAATCTACTCACTAATGCCATCAATCATAATTTAAGCGATGACCCTCAGGTTGAAGTGGAGCTTAAAGTGAAGCAAAAACAATTAATACTTTCCTTTAAAGATAATGGTCAAGGGATCGCGAGCAAAGAATTAAATAAAATATTTCGCAAGTTCTACCAGGTGGGGCAGACCATTAAAGGCAGTGGCCTTGGCCTCTATATTGTCGGTCAAATTGTCAAAATTCACCGGGGCAAAATAACCGCTCATAGTCCGGGAATTGGCCTAGGGGCCACCTTTGAAGTTACTTTTCCTTTTAAACGAGAAGGATCTTATGTCAGATAAAAAAACCATATTAATTATAGAAGATGAACGTCATATTGCAGAGGGCGTGGCCTTGAATTTAAAACTCAACGGTCATCAACCGATCATTGCTTCCAACGGATTGGATGGCCTTGAAAAATGGCGTATTCATTCTCCCGAATTAATTGTGCTCGACCTTATGATGCCGGGAATAGATGGCTACGGAGTCATTTCTCAAATTCGGGAAAAAGATAAATTAGTTCCGATTCTCGTTTTATCTGCGAAGTCTGAAAGTCGTGATAAAGTTGATTGTTTTGAAATGGGAGTGGATGACTATTTGGCCAAGCCTTTTGATTTAGACGAGTTTCTCCAGCGAGTGAAAAGACTTCTCTTTCGTGCGGATAAAAAAAATATTGAGACTCCCACGTCTAGTGAGGCGACGACCTTTCGCTTTGGCCCTCATATCGTTAATTTTGACCTTGCGCAGGCAAAAGCTTTTGGTCAAGAGGTTCGCCTCACCCAACAGGAAATTAAAGTACTTAAGCTTTTTCAGGCCAATCCCAATCGCGCCCTAAGTCGCCAAGAATTATTATTGGCCGGGTGGGGTTACCATGAAGAAACATCCTCTCGCACTTTGGATAATTTTATTGTGCGCTTAAGGAAATATTTCGAACCCAATCCTAAAAAGCCTATTTATTTTAAGAGTATCCGCTCTATTGGTTATCTCTTTGACCCAAGTCCTCCCGTATAAACCAAGAAAACCATATTACTATTGTTTTATGGTAAAGTTTTGCTACCATTGACCGTTGAATTTAAAACAGTGAGGAAAAAATGGGAATTTTAGAAGGTAAAAAGGCCCTTATTCTTGGCGTCGCCAATGAAAAATCGATAGCTTGGGGCATCGCTCAGGCTTTTAAGGCCCAAGGGGCCCAAGTCGCGTTATCTTATCTGAACGATGCACTTAAAAAAAGAGTTGAACCTTTGGCCGAAGAAGTCGGTGCAGATTTTACTTTTGAAATGGATGTCACTAATGACGAGCACTACGAGCAAGTTGTTAAAACAATCGAAGAAAAATGGGGCAAATTTGATATTTTAATTCATTCGCTGGCCTTTGCTGATCGTAATGACCTTAAGGCCCGTTTCGCCGATACTTCACGGGCCGGTTTTAAGATGGCCTGTGACATTTCCGCCTTTTCCCTAATTGGCCTTTGCCATCATTTAAAACCTCTCATGAATGAAGGGGGAAGTGTTGTGGCGATGACCTACCATGGCTCTCAAAAGGTGATTGCTGGCTATAATGTAATGGGTGTTGCCAAAGCAGCGCTTGAGGCCAGTGCCCGTTATTTAGCAGATGACCTGGGACAAGATGGAATTCGTGTGAATTGTATTTCGGCCGGTCCAATTAAAACTCTCGCAGCATCAGGGGTTCCAGGCCTACGTCAGATTTTTAATACCATTGAAGAAAAAGCACCTTTACGTAAAAATATCAATCAACAAGATGTCGCAGGTACGGCCGTTTACTTGGCGGGCGAATTGGCCAATGGTGTGACAGGCCAAGTTCTTTACGTTGATAGTGGTATATCAATAATGGGGATGTAGAGTTTCAACTAAATTAAGATACAAAAAAAAGGGGCCATCAGATGGCCCTTTTTTAATGCTCGTGCGGGTCGCTTTGGTTCTCTTCATCAAACCAAGTCATAGACAAGGCCACTGAAGCCGGTAATAAGGCCCAAATGACCACTAGGCTAATTCCAATGAAAAATTCTTGACTCATTGCGCTGTTCCTTTTTTCATTCTTTTTCAATAATTGACCTCATTATGCCCTTACTGGGCCTCATTTTCTAGAGAAACTTTTTTTCAATTTTTTTACAGGCCGTAAAATTGACATATTGAGTAAGTATTCCTGACATTTTCCATTGTACTCGATATGAGGAGTCGTAAATAATTTTGAGAGAGGTAATAATGAAGGTTTTCTTGGTATTCATCGTAACATTCCTTGCTATGGCAGAGGTTTTAGCAAATGGCAGTTCATTTAATATCTCCTATTTGAATCAACCTGTTCGGGGCCTTAAGGCCATCAAGGTTTCTAAAAACTTTAAAAATAGAATTATAGGTGCTCGCGTTGGGGACGTTCGTTACGCTCAAGTCATTGAGGGACTAGATTCACTACACGAGGATATGACCACTAATCCGAGGTATTACTTTAATGGGGCCGAGGCCGTCCTTAATGTCTTTTTTAATAAGATGCCTGCACAGCGGGGAAGTGAGTATTTCCTCAATATGACCGCCTTTGTTAAACAATTAAACGGATCTTTTGAATTTATTAAATTACAGGCGATTTATACTCCTGCTACTAAAGCAATTGCTCTCAAAACGATGGGGACCGTTCCGCTTCGTAGAACTCGCTTTGAAGGGAAGGTTGGACTTATTCAAAGAAAACTAGTTTTAACAGATACTCAAAATGATATCGAGTTTGTTTTTCCTCTAGGAGTGGGCAGCTTTGATGAAGCTGTTATGAATAAAGACTACTCCCTCCTTACTCCTCGTTATAAAAAGGCCTTTTTAACAAAGAATGAGGTTATTTTCGCCCGTAAGAAACCAAGGTATTTTAAGAAAAAGCCCTTTATACGTGTGATGAATGATGGTGGCAGTTCGCCCAATTATGATGGTATCGGCTTTCATGCTCAGCCTAATCTTGACACCTTTATTCGTGCCTTTGATTCACATGGCTGTATGAGAATGCAATTGGATGATCTATACGCTCTTTACTACTTGGTGGCGAATAACCCTCTTACCCGAATTCCTTTAACAATCAGTTATGAAATTGAAAATAAAATGGATTCTCCCTTCCCGCGAAAAAATAGACGCTACCGTAGCATTAAAAATTATGGCTCGACTGGTATGCCTCTTTACTCTATTGACCGCGATTATTTGGTTGATGCTCAGCTTAAAAAAGGGAAAGCGCCCGTTTCCCAATTAAAAGATCACCCTAATGATCATTATCATAATTTATTTAATTATACCTCAATGGCCTGTCGGGCCAAGTCATTTGACCGACCAAAAAGGGGGATTGAGTTATTAGAATTTGATGCCCAATTAACACAAAGGTATGGTTTACTCTATGAAAGATGTAAACCACGTAAGAAAAAAAATCGTCTCTATAGACGCTTTATGGGCCATAAATCGTCTTTATAGACATTTGATAGGGCATAAATAAAAAACAAAAAGGCCGGTTTTTGACCCGGCCTTTTTTTCCTCTCGTTGCTCCTCGAATCGCCCTCTGCCACTATCATTTTAAGGAATTAATCCTGGGAAATAATGATAGGAGTGGCGTATGAAATTGCCAATGTCTTTGGCCATCATGGGGGCCTTTATACCCATGTCTATTTTAGGGGCCTGGCCTCATTTTGATATTAAAAAATTAGAATTAAATTATAATGATCCTATCGGCCATGGCCGCGCTGATTCCCTGGTTTGGGAGAAGGACGTTTCTGTTCAGGAAAATAAAAAATTTGAAGTTGAGCGACGTGGGAGAAGCTTTTATTTAAAAACATTTGATGAGGAGTTTGTTTGGGATGATTTGCCCGCAAAAATTGAAGAGGCAAAAAGCATTAAGGCCCAAGGTATCCAATTAACGACTGATCAAAATAAAAAGCTTAATTTGACGATAGCTCATCTCGACTTGAAAGGTGAAAAAGAAAATCTTTTTATTCAGGCCTTGAGCGGTCATTGCCTAAAAAATAGAAAATTCCTCTCGGCCAACGAAGCTCTTCTTGACGCTTGCCTGACTAATACTCAATTGATTTTTAAAAAGATCTTTTTTTCAGAGAACAAGATCGCGTTTATTCATTCTTTTTTTGCCGGAGTTTTTCCACAAATCACAACTTTAGGACAAACGACAATTCTTGAAAAAGGTCAGTTTAAAATTGTAAAAGGTAAGTTAAAAGGTGAGTTTGATTTTAGGGGGGATTTAAATGTGGGAGTGCGTCTATGGGGACATTCTCAATATAATTCTGTCGAAAAAACTATTATCGTGCGACTTGATAAAGTAAAGGCATCCTTTCTCAATATCACTAAGAAAGTTTTTGCAGAGTTAGAAAAAAATGAAAGTGAAACTTTCATTGTGCAAAGACCTTTTATTTATATTAAATTAAAAGATCAAATAAAGTAAAAAATGTGAAATAAGCATACTTAACACAATAATGAGCAAAAGATAGATGGCGATCAATGCGCTCATAAACATATAGATAGTAGAGTTGTTAAGTGGACGTGAAAGCAGGCCATAATTATGGTCAATATGAAGACTTAACAACCGCTACCTCTGTCAAAACGTTTGGAATTCTTATGAATAAAATTCCTCTTGGTGATGATGAGCTCTTGTTGTTTAAGGGATTTCTTCCTGGACTATACTCTTGTTTTGCGGGGCGTCTTGATTGGACTATTGAAGAGCTCTTTGTTTTTGGCAAGTGGCATCCATCACCTCGGCTTACTTGTTTTTATGGCGATACAGGACTGGAATATAGTTATAGTGGTAAAATTCATCGTGCTGGGCCTTGGCCATCAGAGCTTTTAGAAATTAAAGGGCAAGTAGAGGACCAATTAAAGCTATCTTTTAATGCCGTTTTAGGTAATTGGTATCGCAGCGGACGTGATTATATGGGAATGCACCAAGATAATGAAAAAGAACTAGGGGATAACCCTCAATTGGCCTCGTTAAGTCTTGGTGCGACTAGAAGGTTTGATTTTAAAAATAAAAAAAGTGGTGAAAAGGTTCATATCGATCTTGATGATGGAGACCTTTTACATATGGATGGTCGAGTATTAGAGGAATGGACCCATGGGATACCTAAGCAATTAAAGGTTTCTGAGGGGAGGATTAACTTTACATTCCGCAGGATCTATTAATTTCTCTTTGAACTGGCCGGACTTCACTTCCAAGCGCTGGTATTCGCGGAATAATTCCTTTAAATTAATGGTATTCATATGTTGGGCGAGTTCAGGCCTGGCCAAGAAAAGAATTAAATGACGTGCGCCTTGAAAATTGACCAGATCCAGGTCTTTTGAGTAGAGAGTCAGGTCAAAGTCAATATGTCCAAGTGCCAATGTTCGGTCCAATTGACGTAGGGGAATAACCTCTGCAAGTGCCAATAATAATAAAAACAAAGGTAGCTCAAATTGATGAAGAGTTTGATGATCACGACTGGCCATTAGATCATCAGCGCAAAGCACATATTTTTTGAGGGGCATCTTAATTTTCAAAATACGAGTCATATAGATCAATTTTTCTTTTAGCGCTCTAGAATGGGGAATACCAATAATGTCTATACCTGGGACACCACGCGAGGCATAACCAAAAATATTGATAATTTTAGTATCGCGTCCTTCACCAAAAAGAGTTTTGATATGTTTATTCATGAGAGAACCTCCTTCCTGATAAGAAGCAAGAAAGGGGCGTTTGGCTTTTTAGAGACCATTGATATTTAAGGCCCTGATTTGAATCTGGTAGAATTATTTATTAAAAATATTTAAAAGATAGGTTTCCCCAATAGGATAACGGTAAGAATCAAATTCTAAACTATTAAGAGAAGGTCCAATTAAGGTGTCGGCCTTTAATTCGGCGGCCATTTGATCTTCGCGATAAAGATAGACCTGACTTAATTTGAGTTGAATAAAATTGGCACCTAAAGGCGTTATGGAAGAAACCTTCCCGCTAAAGTTTTGTCCAATTTTTTCAATTAGCCAATTCTGATCCCCTTCGTGTCCAATAATGATGATTCGATTTTGTATACCGTCACAAGCATCGTTTTGAGCACTATAATTGCGAGAGAGGGAGGAGGTTTTTAATTGATTCTGGTCACTAATATTGGCACGCCAACAAAATTTTTTTTCATGAATCGAAAAGTTGAGTATTAATTCCTGACCAAAAGAATTACAGAAAAAATGGAGTTTATCAAAGGTTATAGCTTGAGCGTTAAACTGTGCTTTTTGTAATTTAAGGAGGACTTGATTCCAAGGGCCTTCAAAGGAGAAATTATTGATTTCACCGGCGGTGTTTTTTCCAAAATGCGCGTATTTAAGACCACTTGTACCTTCTTGCAACCAACAATTGCCATGGTCGAGGCCCTCCACTTGCAGGGGGTAACCGGCAAAAATAGGACAGCAAAAGGTTATAAAAATGATCCAAAAATGGATAGTTTTAGTCATATAAATCTCATGGTTCACAATTGTTTGTCGGATTAATTTTGAGAATGATGAGAAAAAATTGCCGCTCGAAACTTGGCCCGAGATCGCTGACACTAAAATAGAACCCCCTAACGCCCCATATAGCGGGCATCGAGGAGATTTTATGAAGTGTTGGTTACCTTTAGCTCTTTTGGGGCTATTATTTATTTCTTGTCAAAATGTGGAGAAAGAGTCTTTCTTGCAGACTAATTTAAAAAATGATGAATTACTTTTTGTGGGAGAGCAGGCACAATTAGAGTTACAGGCCTCTGATGATATTCGCTCACTTGAAGTTCAATTTGAAGGTCAGCCTTCTCTAGTCCTTAAAAAAAGGCCTTTTATCTTCAACTGGACCCCTGCTATCGAGGAAGAGGACAAGTCTTTACATTTTTATGGAATGGATGAGAGCGGCGAGAAAGTTAAAGTATTAATTCGTCAAGTTGATGTCGTATTACGGCCAGAGTTGATCGTTTCAAGCCCGTCACAAGGAGAGGTTATCGATGCTGGCCAAGAATTTCCATTTAACGCTTTAATTCAAGGGGATGGGAAACGTTTTGTGATTTATCAAAATGACATTAAAAGCACGGACGGTGAAATTTTTAGTAATGACTTGAGTGTGCCACTTAGCGCACCTGCCCAGGGAAAAGTGGTCAACTTTAAAATCGTTATTTTAGATAGTTTGGATCGCGTTCTCACAGAGAAGAAAATTAATTACCAATTAAAGAATACCATTGGTGGTGGTCAAGACCATTTTGATTTTCCCGCGCCAAGTGGATCAATGCTTGGCGGGAAGCGTTCACTTTGGGCCACTTATTACTACTTACCTGAAGTGAACACAGTTTCTAAAGGTTATCCTTTACGTGATTTGAAGGGGAATCGGTTAGGTCCAGTTTTAAGCAAAAAGCATTGGTGTTTTGCTGCGATGGAAGGCTCAGTTAGAGTTCTAACACAAGGCAAGGGCGTTACCTATAATTATGCCGGGACTAGTTCCTCTCATAAAGTTAATTGCAAAAAGTATTTTAGTTGGAATGTATCCAAAACAAAGTTCCGTTTGGCCAATGGGAGATTTGGAGATGGGGTTCGAGGGTACCGTTTACGTCCCTTTAGGACAGTTGCTGTTGATAAGAGAAAAATTCCTTATGGGTCCGTTCTCTATATCCCTCAAGCACGCGGCCAAAAACTCACACTACCTAACGGTGATACCGCTATTCACGATGGTTATTTCTTTGCCGGGGATACTGGTGGGGCGATTAAAGGCACTCATATCGATGTCTTTATTGGTGTCGCTAAGAAAAATCCATTCTCTTGGGTAAAGTCAAAATCAAGTGGTACCTTTAGTGCTTATTTAGTAAAGGATCGCAGTATTATAGATGAGCTAACAAAAGCTCATACGACACCTTAATAAAGGTCAAAGCATTGACCTGCAAACTTCATGAAATGCCGACCGATTGTAGAAAACTGAAATTGGTCGGTATTTTTTAATTCTATAATGCCATCGGCAAGCAATTGCTCCCACAGGGCCGGATTAGTGATAAGATCGGGCGAGAAATTAACGAGTGGTGATGACGTTAAATCCTCAAAAAAAATCTGTAAATGATGCTCTCTTTGGGAATGCTGGTGAAAATGCTGAGAACGTTGCTTGGGGAG
Source organism: Bacteriovoracaceae bacterium (assembly GCA_041586955.1). Taxonomy (GTDB): domain Bacteria; phylum Bdellovibrionota; class Bacteriovoracia; order Bacteriovoracales; family Bacteriovoracaceae; genus JBFGZE01. Next base: position 17,176 of record JBFGZE010000021.1, on the reverse strand, counting down.
AATGTACTTGTCCACAATCTTTTCATTTTGTTTATACATATAAGGGGCGATAGAAATGGCGGAATTGCCAAGGCCCAATAAGACATTTGAATGTTTTGGAACGTAGCCAAAAATACTGCGTCTTAGTTGATTATTAATCAATCGTTTATAAAGGTCAGAGTTTTGATGAGCAAAATGACCAAAGCCCAATAGCCCATATTGATATTTTTCAAAAACATTATTGGCCTGGAAGTAGATTTCCTGTCGCTCCAGGTCGCCGGGGATTTGGAAATCACCAAAGGCATTTTGGGCCTCTTTGAGATAAGGAACTTTGGCCAATGGGTAAAGGGAAATCATTTCAATACCTAATTGGCAGGCCAGTTCTAGTGATTGCTCAAAACTTTCTTTTGTTTGGTGGGGGAGGCCATAAATAAATTCTAAGGCGATTTCAAAACAATTCATTTCCTTAGCGTCTTGAATAATGGCCAATTGTTCTTTTTTATCAAAAGCGCGGTTGACATGGGCCAGAACAAATTGATCAAAATCTTGAACCCCAATATTAAGACGATCAAGGCCCCATCTTTTAAATAAACTTAAGTGGTCAACGCTAATATGGCGGGGATCTAATTCGATCGCCTTCCATTTAAATTCACCCAGAGATAATTCACCGAAAAATTGTTCCAACTCCTGGGCATTAAAAAAATTAGGTGTACCGCCACCAATATAGATATTTTGCTTTTTTAATTGGGGAAATGCCTTGAGGTAGGTCTGCCATTCTTCAATTACTTGGTCTAAATAACGACGGGCCTTTATCTTGTCTCGTGTGATTTGAATATTGAGTCCACAAAAAGTACAAAGGTTGGCGCAGAACGGGAGGTGGATATAAACATCAACCTCTCGCTCTTGATCAAAGGCCATGGCAAGCGATTGATGCCAGGACTCAAGGTCTCCTTGCCCATTCCAATCGCGCAAACCAGGGTAGATCCCATAGCGTTTGCCAGGCCCTATATATTGCTTTAGTAGAGTAAGGAGATCTTTTTCCATCGGCAGTTTGTCCGCAATTAATAACGAAATTTCTCGTGAATAAGTTTAACGCTATTTGCGACATTCTCCTCGGGTGTGTGTTGAAGGACTCCATGTCCTAGACCTGCAATCCACCTGTCGAGAGGACAATTTTGATTGTTGAGGTCTTGCCATAGAGCGAGCCATTTTTGTTCAAGGACATTCCAAGGCAAATGTAAATATGACGGGTCAAGATTCCCTTGTATATAATAATCCTTTCCTAATTCATTAAGCGCCTGTCCTAATGGAACTCGCCAGTCAACACCTAGGACATCGATACAATCATCCTGAATTTCCCTTAGGTATGTCATACTGGTCCATTTTGAATAATAGATAATCGCTTTGTCTGGAAACTTTTTCTTGAATTCTTTGGTGATTACCCTTAAGTACTTGAGACCAAAATCTTTAAAATCAGAAAGAGTTAATTCGCCAACGGCAGTATCAAAAAGACAAAGAGCATCAGCACCGCCTTCGGCCTGCTCTGTTAGGTTTTCAATAATAATTGGAACCAATTTCTCCATAAAGGCATCAAAGCGTCCATCGTAAAGACCTTTTTTACTTTCAGTTAGGTTGCCACTATGGCCGCCTTCAATAGCATAAGCATAAAGAGTAAATGGCGCCCCGGTGAAGCCTAATAAAGTTTTACTTGCGGGGAGGCATTGTTTGAGTAAATGAACAGCGTCCCTTTGAAACTTGTAAAAATCTTGTGAGGATTTAATAGGTTTTAGGTTTTGGATCATATCATGGGTGGCAATTGTTCTATCGAGAATAGGGCCTGGGTTATAAGTAAGGCCTAGACCTAAATGTTCTAAAGGGAAGAGAAGGTCCGAAAATAAAATGGCAGCATCAAAGTGGAAGCAGTCCATTGGTCCCATTGTGACTTCTTTCGCCAGGTTTGAATCTTTACAAAGAGTCATGAAATCGTAGGTTTTTTTTAATTCTTGATAATGCTGGTGATAGCGACCTGCTTGTCGCATAAACCATACGGGGACACCCGTTTTATTGTCTTGGTATGATTGTCTTGTTTTAAATAATCCCATTACTTCCTCTCATCTATTTGTAATTTATAACCAATACTTCGTATGCTTAAAATTTTTATTGTAGGTCTTTCTGGATCTTCTATATATTTTCTTAGTTTAACGATATAGTTATCAACCGTCCGATTACTGGGGAATTTATCGTGGCCCCAGATTTGATTAAGAATTTCGTCTCTATTCACGACCTCATTTTTATGGCGGAAAAGAAGTTGTAATATAGCACATTCTTTGTGTGTCATTTGAATAATGGCGTGACCATCTTTTTTAATAGAGTACTCTTTAAAATTGATATTGAGGTTATCAATTTTAAGTGAGAGGTCTGGGTCGCCCATTAAATGACTGGGGTATTGAATACGATCAAGACGGAACGTTAACTCCTTGAGAGCAAAAGGTTTTGTGATGTAATCCACTGCCCCTAGCTCCAACCCTTCAACTTTTATCTCAGGATCATTTTGAGCGGACAAGAAGAGAATGATCAAATCATTATTAATTTTTTGAAATTCACGGGCCAATTCTAGACCCGTTCCATCAGGGAGGCCAATATCCATAAGGATAATTTGAGGGGGATATTGATTAAAGGAGAGACGGGCCTGGTCACAAGTCGCCGCCCATTGCACCGAATGACCTTTGGAGTTTAAATATTCCTTCAGCGTTTTACCTAAATTAGTTTCATCTTCAACAATTAAGATATTGGCCTTCATTCTAGACCTCTACGAGGTGCTTTAGGTAAGGCCATCGTAACGGTAAAGGGATTGGCCTGAAATTGGATATGCCCTTTCATTTGATTGATTAATTGCTTGCATAGGTAGAGTCCAATTCCTGAACCCTTGTGTTGATTAGGGGAGTAAAAGATTTGACCTAAACGTTTTGGATCGCCACTAAAGGTGCCATTATCACAATAGGTGATACTGACTTCTGTCTCTTCGTTTCGCAGACTTATCATTGCTTTTGTCTGATTAGAATGGTGGCGTGTATTCGTGATTAAGTTGCGCAGGATTATTTCCAAGGCGAAAGAGTCTGCTTTAACCATTTCTATATTGTCTTGGAAGTCAAAATGAATAATAAGATTTTGTCGCCACTTTTCGGTGATCCTGGGTAGTAATTCAGTAAGAGAGAGCGCCGTAATATTGAGTTGCCCATTTCTTTCGACCCGTGCTAATTGAATTACGCGATCTAATTGATCTTCCATATTTTGGGAATCATCAAGCAGGCGGTTCAAATAATTACCTAGAGCATCGTACTCCTTGTCTTCATAAAGGTCCTTGATGACCTCTGCTTGTAATCTCATACTCGCCAAAGGGGTTTTTAATTCATGAGTCACGCTGGCAAAAAATAATTTGAGAGAATTAAGTCGTTTTTGATCCTTTAGGAAAAGGAAAAATATGGTCCCTGATAGAAGCAGGAGTAAAATAATGAAGGCCGATCCTTCCCAGAGAATAAGGTTAAGAAAGTTAGGAGCGCCCGGGAAGGCAGTTGCCATTTGAGCGCCTTGGATATTAACCAGCATTTGCATAAGATAAAGCCACCAACAGCCAAGGGCCAAAATGAAAAATAGCCAAACTAAGGCCAAATAAAAAAGGATCTTATCTTTATTATTCAAGCTATAGACCTAATCTCTTCTTAAGATCCGCGATAACCGAATCGTCATGGGCCATGGAACAAAAGCCAACTTCATAAGCACTCGGTGCTAAATATATGCCACGGTTTAATAACTCAGAAAAGAGCGGATTAAAGTTGTCACTAATCGTTGCGGGAATATCACAAGCACGGTTGATGGTGGTTGAAGAAGCACTCCAAAATAAACTCCCCTGTCGGTAAAATTTAATATCGGCAAATTGGCCATTCGCATGAGTTTGAGCAAACTGGTTTAAAAGATTAATAACCTTTTGTGTTTGTTCTTCTAATTGCTGGTAAACATCTGAAGTTAATTGTTTAAGTGTCGCAAGGCCTGCGACCATGGCAAGGGGATTCGCGGAAAGGGTTCCGGCCTGATAGACACCACCAATGGGTGCTAAATGGTCCATGATTTCCTTTCTGGCACCGAGCGCCCCGACAGGTAAACCTCCACCAATGACTTTTCCATAAGTGACAATATCGGGATTTATTCCCGTTTTCTCGGCCATTCCGCCAAAGCCCATCCGGAAGCCGGAAATAACTTCGTCGAAGATTAGGAGTGCTCCAAATTCTTCACAAAGCTGCTTGAGTCCTTCTAGATAGGATTGTTCTTGAATTAAGAGGCCATTATTTGCAGGAAGGGGTTCAATGATAAGGGCCGCAATATGCTCGCCTTCACGCTCAAAAACCTCACGGACAATTTTAAGGTCGGCCAATTCTAAAATAAGGGTATCATCAGCAATGCTATTTGGTACACCTTTAGAGCTAGATTCTGCAGTGCCGGCAAGTCCAGATCCCGCCTTAATTAGCATAGAATCGACATGGCCATGATAACAGCCATTAAATTTAATAATTTTTGAACGACCAGTGACTCCGCGAGCGAGGCGGAGCGCAGTCATGACAGCTTCGGTGCCGGAGTTCACGAAACGTACTTGGTCGATAAAGTTAATCTTTTCGATTAAAAACTCCGCCAAGTCTAATGAATAAGGTTCACAGGTGCCATAGGTCCAACCACGGTCGAGCGCTTGGTGTAATTGGCCTTTGACCTCTTCGTTTTGGTGACCTAAAATAAGAGGGCCAAAACTCATACAAAAATCAATAAATTGTTTGTCTTCAATATCGGTAAAATAAGCACCATTGGCCTGTTTGACAAAGCGAGGGGCCATGGACATTCCTTTAAATGCACGGACAGGAGAGTGGACCCCCCCAGGGACCTTGGTTTTACTTTTTAAAAACAATTCTTGATTATTCATTTGAGCTCCGTTTTTGGTACCAATTCTTAAATTCCGCGACTCCTAAAAATGGAATCGGTTTGAAACCCGCTTGTAAAAAAGCGCGGTAGGTTTTGCCAAGGCCACAGGCATGGACTTTATTCTTAATTTCAGGGTAGCGTTCGGTGTAAATTTGAAATTGGGCGAAAGATGTCCAAAAAAAGCATTCGCATCCTGCCAATTTTTGGGGATATTCTGCGTCTAGGTCAGTTGTCATTACCCTTTCATAGCCAGCAACTAAGGGTCCTAATTGGGTATGGCCATCTTTTGGGCCTAGAATGGTCCATGATTGTTCCTGTTTAATAGTCGGCAAAAACAATTGCAAAAATCGGGACTCTCGAAGATGAATGACTTCTTCCTCACCTATAGAGTCGCTACAGCCATTAACCCAATGCCCAAGTGCCGCCAATCGTTTTAAACTTTTTCTTCCCGCGGTCCATAAACTGAGGGGATTCGCGCTTTTAATATCGGCCCGATTGGTAAAAGTATAATGAGAGGCAAAGTAGAGATGGTGCTTTTGGTTTAAGGCCGGCCGTAGGGCCTTTTTGGTGATCAGTGAATCATAGACGAAGTGATCATTTTTATTTTGATTAGTGATCGGTAGACCAATAAAGGCCTCTCCCTTTGTCGGGACATTTGGGCGAGGCGCAACTAATTCTTCAATTTCAATAATTTGATTGTCATGTTCACCATATTCATAATGGATAAGAAAGTTATCAAAGGGGCGATAATGAATTCCCACCGCCAGGTGACATCCTCCGCCATAACTAGCAAATCGCTTACGCTCTTCACTTACGGCATCGGCCGTTTGTTTGTCATGTAAGCGACCTAAGGCACTTTGCAAAAGATTATCGTCCTCTCGCCCCTCAAGGCATTCGACTCCTAGCGCCCCTTGTGCTGCTGCCGTTGGAAATTGGGATAGAGGTAAGACCATAAAATTAAGGCCAGTAATGAGTTCTTTCATTAAGGGAATATTATCTTCTTTCAGCGCCAAGCGTTCAAGGCCGGCCAGAGCAAGGATAATTCCATGATAATCGCCGCGCTTTAGCTTTTCGATGCGGGTATTAACATTACCTCGTAAATTCTTTGTCGCAATTGACACCTTATTAGGACCAGGAAGGAACTCAGGTAAATAGCGCGTAATGTTAGTTATTCTGCGGGGAGAGCTTGTCCCAATAATGACATTTTTTAGTTCACCGCTTTGCAGTTTTTCAATCGCGTCTTGGTGAATCAGAAGAATGTCGTGGGCATATTGTCTCTTTGGAACACTGGCCAAGGCCACCCCTTCTGGGCGGTCAGAGCCAAGGTCTTTATAGGAATGAACTAATAAATCGACTTCTTTCTCTAGGAGAGCTGTATCTAGTTCTTTGGTGAAGAAATTCTTACCATCGAGCTGCCAAAGGGGCTTGTCTTGGATTTGGTCGCCCTGAGTTTTAATGGTTTTGACCAGGCATTGATTGCCTGTCTTATTTTCAAATAGGTCGATAAATTGGCCGGCTTGGGTAAGTGCTAAAAGGCTACCACGGGTGCCGAGAATAAAGGATGTCATAAAAGGCCCTCACATATATCACGCGAACATTAGCTCATCCCAACCGTAAGGTAAATTAAATTGGGATGTTTGGATTCGTTTCTCTGCTGTCGTACTAATCGCCACGAGTGCCGATTTTATTTTTTGTTCTTTTTTGGCGTCTAATTCTTTACCTATAGCAAAAATATCCTTCAAGCGGTAAAGGCATTTTTCATCCTCAAGGGCCTGGTCGATGGCCGAAGGTGAGCCGAGGTCAATAAAACATCGGCCATAGGGGTTGATATTCGCCCATTTTTGAAAAAATGAGGAAGGATAGAGAGTTGTTTCTGTTCCAATCGTATTAATGATGAAAGGAAACTCAGCTAAACGACTTTCTCTTTCTTCCCAGGGAATAACCTCTACTTGGTGCGTCTCCGCTAAATCTCGGATTCGGGCCTTATTTCGGGCACAAATAAAGATTTTTCCATTTTTACTCAATGCCTGTAATAGGTCTGCGGCCAAGGCGCCTGAGCCAAGGATAAGGGTTTGGTTCCAATTCTCTTGAGATAATAAAATTTGGCGGCTTAGCCCTGCATAACTTTGTTGACCAATGCAGCGCAAATGTTCGGTTCGAATCAATTTAGCGTCTTTAAATAATTTCTCAATAATTCTCATAATATGAGAATTAGGGGTTTGGTGTTGAAGGTAATTTTTATAAGCGGTTTTAAATTGCCCGGATATTTCATTTTCACCTAGCATTTTGCTTTTCAGGCCACAGATGACTTCTAAAAGGTATTGGTAGGCGTCAACTCCCACTCGTCTCGTGTAGTCTTCTGGTGCTACTTGGCAGGCCAGTAAGGGCTTTTGGTTAAACCCAACGATGAGATTGCGCTGGCAAGTCTCGATAATAAAGAGGTCTGACCGAATGAGCGAGTCGGGCAATTTCCGCTCTGGGGGTAAATTTATAACGCATAGGCTTTGTAGCATAATTAAACAATATCAAGGCCGAGATGCTTTAATGTCACAAAAATGTAGATTTTCTTCTCTTTAAAGAAGATCTTTTAAGGATCCTTATCTTGTGATAGCTTTGCCCTGTGAATTTGGTAAAAATAAAGAAATCTCATCTTTCAGTCAAGTCATGGTGTAAGTCAACACCTTGGAAATACTTGGTCTCGGTGTTTAAGCGCTTTGATCGCCTCGTTGATGGCGGTATCAGCTTTTTTATTAAGCATTATGGCAAAAGTAAGTTCATGGTGGCCATGAGTAAAAAGGCCCAGGTTCTAGGGCTTGAAAAATTATTCTTACAAGGCCCAAAGGCCTTTGTTTATTTCTTTCTTTTTTATTTGGTGAGAGATACTATCCTCTATATAATCATACCCATTTTTGTGGCACAAATGACCTCAAAATAAATTAATAGAGGAGTAAAAGTATTAATCATCAATTATTATGGCTGGTAGAAACCCTGGCAGCAATAGGGCTTTTAGCGCTGCTTTCTCGCTGGTGGGTAGGCCATTTTCAAAGATTCACGAGCTCTTTTATCCATCAATTACTCTTAAAAACTCCCCAAACCCTATGGGGTCAGGGACTCCAGGGGCTGGCCTATTCTTTTTGCCTGAGCTCTGGCCAACAAGCGCATCGTTCAGTCGTGAGCATGGTTCATGCAGGTCTCATTCCTTTAAATCGAAGTTTGGGGATGACTTTAGGCAATTCTCTCGGGGCGCCCATTATCCTTATTTTTTTTATGGTTATGCCAACAGAGGTCGCTGAAGTCTCATTGGCCTTGGGTCTATTTGGTTTTATCTTTTTTCAGAATAGGCCATTACCTTTATTATTATTGGGTTTTGGTGCACTTCTTTTGGGCGTTAATTTGCTATTGGACCAGGTCTCTCAAGGCCCGGAGATTTTTCCCTTTTGGTGGGAAGAGTTTTTCCTTTATGCAAAGGTCTCGATATTTTTTACTGGTCTGGTTTTAACTTTTTGTTTTCGCTCTGCCTTTTTAACTTATTTGGTGGTTATTCCCTTACTTTTGGCGTTTCAAGTCAGCCTTTGGGAGGGCTCATTTGTTTTACCTGCGATATTCTTCGCTCAGGCCTTTTTCATGGCATTATCAGGTATCAAAACAAGTGCCATCACTAAAAGGTTAGTGCGTGCTCAGGTAACCTATAAATTAATGGCGGCGATAGGGACACTTTCTCTTCTTTTTCTCATTCCCTGGGCCAACGATGAACAATGGTTACAGGAAATGGTGGCCTATTTGCCCTTATGTTTTCATTTTGCCATCCATTTCCTTCTCTCTTTTATTTGTGCTCTCATGGGGCAGAATTGGTCGGGGTTATGGATGAGAAATTTGCCATCCAAGGCCAAGCGCGGCCCCTATGAATTGGAAATTTTACCCCATGCTTATGACATTCCTCCTGGGCTGGCCCTTATTCAAGCGCAACTTCAAATCAATAAATTTCAAAATATTGTTGAACGTATGATGATTGCCACTGATGACTATTTAAATCATGGCGATCAAGCGGATGCTCGTAGTTTAGCGAAAATTAAAAATTATGAGCGAGTGACTGACAGAATGCGGAGTGAACTAGGGGCCTTTATGGAATGGGTGATTGTTCAGCCCCTCTCTAAAGGTCAGGCCAATAAGCTGCGTTTGGCCATTCGCATGACAGATACGTTGGAGGGAATGGCCGATTCATTGGATCATTTGGCGACCAATCTGACCAAGCTACGGATGGAAGGTTTGATGGGTGAGGTCATTGATTACTTACCTCCCTGGGAGTCTTTAAAGAAGTATTTCCTGCGAACCATGGGCCTTTTGCGTCAATGGTGTATGGGTCAGGGTAATTTACAGGAAACGAAAGTTCTCGACCAAGAAATGGTGGACTGGGTTAAAGACGACCTTGCTCCTTTATTACAAAAATCCCCCAAGTATGGACCGCACGCCTTTTTATTATATGAATCCTTACGTTCTTTTCGCTCACGTATTCGCGATATGGATGAGTTAATTGCTAAAGGGGATTAATTCTTTTCGTATTGCGCTATGTGTTGTCCTGAAATCCATTGGCAATAGTTTTTAACCAAGATAATATTGGCCTTCAATCTTATTTCGGACAGGGAGTTGGCATGGAATTAATTTTTGGATCTTTGGGCATACCTCATCGAGGGAAAGGCCTTACTTTTGATGATGTTTTGATGGTACCTTGCCATTCTGAAATCTCCTCTCGTCGAATCCCTATTTTGGACACCCAATTAACCAAGAACTATACCCTTCAAGCACCTCTCATCTCTTCAAATATGGACACAGTGACAGAAAAAGAAATGGCCCTTTCCATGGCGCGCTTAGGTGGAGTGGGTATTCTTCACCGCTTTATGACCTGCGAGGAACAAGTTCAACAAATTAAAGAATTGATAATTGCTCAGCAAAAGGAAAATTTAACGACTCCTATTACCGCTTCAATCGGTGTCAAGGAGGAAGGGAAGGAACGCGCGGATCACTTAGTTGATGCTGGAGCGCAAATCCTCACTCTCGATATTGCTCACGGGGATTCTGTGATGATGTTGGAGACTGTTGAATATGTAAAAACGAAATTTCCTCATATTGATGTTATTGCTGGTAATGTGGCCAGCCCTGGTGGTGTGCGCCGTTTAATCGATGCTGGCGCCGATGCCATTAAAGTTGGGATCGGCCCAGGGTCAATGTGTACGACTCGAATCATTACGGGCCATGGTGTTCCCCAGTTGACGGCCATTGCGATCTGTGCGGAAGAAGCGCGCAGTTCAGGGGTACCTATTATTGCTGACGGCGGTATTAAAACCAGTGGGGATATTGTCAAGGCCCTATCCGCTGGTGCCCAAACGGCGATGCTGGGATCACTTCTCTCTGGAACCTTAGAAACTCCCGGAGAGGTTAAGAGTGGTAAAAAATTATATCGTGGCATGGCCTCAAAATCGGCCCAGGTCTCTTGGCGAGGGGAGTTGCCGACGGGGATGGCGGCCGAAGGAGAGTCGACCTATATTTCCTGTAAAGGAAGCGTGAATGATGTTTTTCAGGAGCTTACAGGTGGTATTCGCTCTGGTATGACCTATTTAGGGGTTAATAATATTCTCGATATGCCTAAGGTTGCTCAATTTATGGAAATGACGTCTTCTGGTATGTCTGAGTCTCGCCCCCATGGTGTGCAATAAACAGGAGTAAAAACAATATGTCACAAATGGCGGATGTGGTATTTGGATATCCCAAACTTAAGAATAGAATTGAATCTAGTCGTGACCCCGCTAAGGTGCGCGAAAAGATTCTCAAAAATCTTAAAGAAATTAGGGCCGAATATAGTGAAGGAACTCTCAAGTCATTTGAGAAGTTTTTAGATACATCCTTAAACAAGCTCTACGATGGAATTCATTTTTCACAAAATGATTTGGACATTGAGGGACTTATTAAAGACAATTGTATTGTTCTCGTTCCCAATCATCAGAGTCATGCTGATTACTTGGCCATTAATTATATGTTTTTTAAGCATTTTAGAATGCCTCTCTATGTTGCCGGTGGTAATAACCTCAATATTTTCCCTATCGGTCGCCTTTTTAGAAAATCGGGCTGTTTTTTCATTCGCCGCTCTTTTCAAAGTGACATTCTCTATAAGCTAAGCTTAGAGGGTTACCTCTATTACCTTCTTAAAATGGGACGGCCTATAGAGTTCTTTTTTGAAGGTGGACGCTCTCGAACGGGCAAGCTATTACCACCACGTTTTGGCCTTTTCCATATGCTGCTTGAGGCCCATGAAGTGATTAAAAAGGAAGATAACCGGAATCTAATGTTTATTCCTGTTTCTATCGCTCATGAATATGTTCCTGAACAAAAATCACTGACGAGAGAGTTGGGTGGTAAAGCAAAGAAGAAAGAGACGACTCGCCAATTATTCGGTCTTTTCAAATTATTTGCTTACCAATTTGGAAATGTTCATATTCATTTGGGAAAACCCATATTAGCAGAAAATAATGGGGTCGAAGATTTAAAGCAAAAAACTCATGATGTCGCTTTTAAATGCTTCCGGGAAGTTGGGAAAAATATGAGAGTGACTCCAAGTTCACTCTTATCTTTAATTCTTTTAGATGAGCCTTCTGGTGCTTTAAAGTGGACAGATATTCTTCAGCGCGGAACGAATATTATTTCCTATTGTAAGCGCTACCACGTGCCGATTACAGATTCTCTTGACGATGATCACTTCATCACGACGATGGAAAGAGCGATGGATATCATGATCGGTAATAAAAAAATTCAGGCAATTGGTCAGCATCAAGGACCTCATGTTTTTTACTCCATTGAGCCAATTGCTCGACCTGAATTTCTTTACTTTAAAAATATGATCCTCCATCATTTTTTAGTGCCTGCAATTTTAGGTCAAGTTTGGATCAACCTTTTTAATGGCACAATCGCCGATCGGGCCCAGTTGAAGCAGTATATTTTAGACTTGCGGAAACAATTAAAATTTGAATTCTATTTGCCTACTGTTAAGCAGTTTTTCTTTCGTGCGCTTAAGATTATGTCCGACGCGCTTGGACGAAAAGTGTCTAGTTTGGACGAAATGTTTCAATTTTCCAATCAGGAGCTTTACGCTTTGGCCTCTGCGGTAGGTGTTTTTAACCGCTCATTAAGCTTTTTAATTGAGGCCTATTATATTACGACTTTGACTATTCTTCATAACCGCGATGAATTGCCGATGAAGCGAGATTTATTGATCAAAGAAATTAAAAATAAATTTACTGAGGAATTACGTGTTGGCCGAGTTATTAAATATTCCGAAAGCTTTAGCATGCCGATTATTCAAAATGCTCTTAAGCACTTAGTTCAATTAAAAATTATTGAGCAAGAAAACGGGGCCATCCTTCTTAAAAGTGAAGATCGCTTAAAAGAATTAGTCTCTTTTTATGGCTCCCAATTAAAAGATCAAATGGCCTTTAATATCAAAGGTGGGGCATAAATTGTGACGATTAAATTACTCAAAACTGAAAATGAACGGCTTCTTTATCGCCAGATCGATCATGAAGATAATCTATGGTCAGAGTTTCTCCAATTAGATTATTTTCTCCAATATTCGCCACAGGCACGACCTCTCAATAAGTTTTGGGAATTGTGGGGCTTCCAAGGTCCCTCCGCGCTTGGGCCCTATTGGGTGGCCCGATCTATTGTTTGTCCGACTCATCATGATCTAGATGAACAGTTTGCCATTCGCGATACACAGAGGCATTTCGTTTATGAAAGCTCGATTTCTATCGAAATTTCGGCCAATTGTTGGTCAGCAGTTTTGGCCCAGATTGGGCCTATTTATGAGAAAAATAAAGATAAGGAATTATCCGGAACTTATCGTATTCTCTTTGACCCGACTGTCATTATTGAAGGTGCAGCGAGTCAATTGACACCAATGAAGATCCAAATCTTCAGATATATTTGAAAAATCAGCACATAAAGGTATGATTTATGTTGATTTCCTATATTAGAGAAAGTAGAAATTACAACAATTCATTTTAATTGGAGGTATATCATTAGAGACAATCGTGGAAAGAAGGGAAGAAAGCATCAAGGACCTAGGATCAATGAACAGATTCGTATTTCCGAATGCCGCCTGCTTCTACCTGATGGAAGTTCACCTGGTATTGTTAGTTTAGAGGAGGCCCGTCGTATCGTTGGGGATCTCGGACTTGATCTTGTTGAAGTGTCTCCAAATGCTCGCCCGCCAGTTGTTAAGGCAATTGATTACGGTAAGTTTAAATATGATCAGCAGAAAAAGGCGAATGAGGCCAAGAAGAAACAGGCCCAGACTCAATTAAAAGAAATTCAATTTCGCCCCAATATTGAAACCCATGACCTGGAGACCAAGCTTAAAAGAGCTTATAAGTTTCTTGCTCAGATGGATAAGCTTAAGCTTGTTATGCAGTTCCGTGGCCGCGAAATGGCCTACCGTGACTCAGGTATGGTTAAGTTTAAGGCCATTATTGCTTCCATCGAAGAATTTGGTGCCATCGTGGAGTCAGAGCCTAAGATGATGGGGAACCGTATTATCACTATCTTAAGCCCGGATAAAAAAGAAATTGATAAGAAATTGAAAAGTGGAACCTTTAAAGTCTGAAAAAAGGTCACCTTTGATCATAATAATATCCTTTTGTTAAATCAGGGTTTTACAATTGTAGAGTAATTTGGTAAGTAATCTTGCCAATAGAAATATTTAGGAGAAATTTTATGCCAAAAATGAAAACTCGTCGTGCTGTGGCCAAGCGATTTGTTGTTACTGGTTCTGGAAAGCTTAAAAGAAAAAGAGCAAATCTTCGTCACATCCTGGAGAAGAAGTCTCATAAAGCTAAGAAAAGAGCAGGAAAGACAGATTACGTTCATGCAGCAGATACAAAAAGAATTAAGGTATGCCTACCAGGCATTTAATGAGTCGTTAAGACGTGAATTAAACTGAGATTTGGGATTAAAGAGTCAAATGGCCCCCAAAAACTCGTTAAAAAGGAGAATTGTATGTCACGTGTTCGTAGAGGTTTTAAGGCCCGTCGAAGAAGAAACAAAGTATTAAAATTGGCCAAAGGTTTTCACTTTGACCGTAGAACTAAATATCGCCATGCCGCGGAGACCGTTAAACGAGCTCTTCATTATAGTTATATTGGCCGTCGTCTTCTTAAAAGAGATATGAGAAGACTTTGGATTACTCGTATTTCTGCTGCTGCCAAAACTCTTGGTGGAAGCTATTCAAAGTTTATGGGTCAGGCCAAGAAATCTGGTCTTACTATTAACCGTAAGATGTTAGCTGAGATCGCTGCACGTGATTTCGAAGCTTTTCAGACCATCTATAATACCGTTCAAAAATAAAAAACAATTCATTTGAGTTGATAAAAAGGGGCCCACATTAGTGGGCCCTTTGTATTTTTTGCAGCACTTGTGGATATATAGAATTATGGATGATACGTTGTGTTATGCATAACGGAAACCTATTGTGATAAGATCTAACTTATTGAAAATATTCATAACTTTTTTAAGTTTTTTGCCTCTTTTAATTTATGGCCAAGGGCAGGGATCATCTTTTCTACGCTCTTATACCGATACGCCTCAAGAAATTCTCCTGCTAGAGGGAGGGTCAGAAGCCCTCCTCAAAAGAATTGACCTCATTCGCAAGGCGAAGAGAGAAATTATCTTAGAGTATTTCATCTTTAGGCCAGACACCGCCGGTAAAATCATCATGATTGAATTACTCAAAAAGGCCAAAGAGGGTGTTAAGGTGCGACTTCTTATTGATAAGTCGTTTACCGTTTTTCAATTAGATGAATATTATGCCCAAGTATTGGGACATCGATTACCATTTGAAATCCGTTATTATAATAGAGCTCTCAATCCTATCACTATGCAGTTTCGCAATCACCGCAAAGTTTTGGCCATTGATGGGGTCGAGGCGATAATAGGTGGCCGTAATATTGGTAATGAATACTTTGCTATGGATGCCGATTATAATTTTCTTGATAGAGATGTTTGGCTGAAAGGTGAGGTGGTTTTGGATATTACAAAATCATTCAATATTTATTGGAATAATAGCATTGTTCAAAAAGCGAAAAATCCCAATAAGCGCGATTATAATAGTTTATTCCATCAAAGAAACTCTCTTCAGCGCTATAAAAAAATGCGGGCAAAAGTAAATAAACGGCGAATGGTCAAAGTTCATAACTGGATTAAAGACCAAACAAAAGCGAAATCTATAATCCAACGCTTAGAGCAGAGTGTCCGTAGGTCCCTTGATTCCAAGCAATCATCATCCTGTCAAAAATTAACATTTGTTTCTGATTTTCCTGGTGCCCGGTTCTCTGACTTTTCAGGCGTTAAGTATTGGCGCAAATACCGACGAGTAGGAGATGAAATTAAAAAGCATATGCGTAGAGCGCAGAAAAGCATATTTATATCTTCTCCCTATTTTATTTTAAATAAACCCAAGAAATCGGTGATAAAAAACCTTTTGGAAAAAGGGGTGGATGTTCAATTAATCACAAACTCCCTGGCCTCCACTGATGCCGTTTATGTGGCCTCTCATCTTTACGCGGAAATGGATGAGTGGTTGGCCCATGGCCTGAAGTTATTTTTATACGATAGCTCTTGGCTGCCTGATGAGTGGCCATTAGTTTATGCCGCCAAAAAGGCCCGTTGGGGAACGCATTCAAAGTCATTTATCATCGATGATGAAACGATTTTTATTGGTACATATAATTTAGATAATCGTTCCGACTTTTTTAATACTGAATTAGGTATTTTTTGTGAAAAATCACCTGAGGTCGCTATGAGTTTGAAGAAAGCGATGAAAAGGCGCAAGGAGATGACTTTTATGGCCCTTCCAGGTGAAGAGGCGATCGACCATAATAATCAAAAAGTTGATATTTTTGGTGGTGCTTCTGCTGGTAAAATTAAATTAATGAAAGCTATCACTCGCCCTGTTTTGTGGCTTGAGGGTCTATTGTAGAGACACAAATGTCTTTATCTTTTAGTAGCAAACAACATTCAGCATAGGTTTTTGATAAAATATGCTTGGCAATACGTTCACGAATAACACCACTCGTGTCAAAGCGATCTTGGCCGGTCATCCTTAATTGAAAGCAGTCTATAAAGCTTAGCCAAAATTTTTCTTCTACACAGGCCAAGGCCAAATGACCGCCATCACTCGTTTTATAAATTTGATAACAGGGGTAGAGGCCATTGTGGAGAAAGCGGGTTTGCTTATTTTTCCGCAATTGCTCAGGCCAAAAGGGAGTCATCGCCTCTTTGACTGCATCTAAAAGAGCGACTTCTTGAAAAATAGGACCATTTTTATCCTTGGCCTTGATTAAGTTGGCCAATAATTCTAAGGCCAAGCGATGACCAAAAATGATTCCCGCCCATGGCAAAAATGGGGGCCTTAAATCCAAAGGGGCGTTTTGAATATAGAGGGGAAGGATCTCTGCGAGGGCCAGAGCATTTAAATCATGGAGAACACTTCGCCCACCTCCAGCAATAGGTTCAATAATGGCCATTGGCCTTTTTTTGAGTTCTAAGTTTGACCTATCGAGCCCCAGAATCATTCTTTTCTTTTCAGGCGGGCCCATAATAATAGCGTCCGCCTGTTCTAATAATTGATCGAGAACCCTTTTCTCTGGATGTGAGAAATCGAGGCGAATAAGTTCCTTGTTTTGATTAAGCTCTTTGTACCAATGATAAAAGCTTTGATCAAAAGGGCCATTGTCCTGAATAAAAGGATCTTTAAAAATATGATCTTCAACTTTAATAACCTTGGCCCCGAGGCAACTAAGTAGATGGCCCGCAAGCGGCCCCGGTAGTCGATGGGAGAAGTCTAGAACCGTAGTTCCTGCTAAAGGTCCGCTATTGCTCATTATTTTTAGGCCTTAATTGGTTAAAAAAGTCCTCTTTGCCACTACCTTGCATCTCGCACTGATTGAGATTACAGATTTGCCAAGTTACTTCATCCTTTTCTTGGTAATCCAGTACAAAGCGCGGCAAGAAAAAGGGAATGAATTGAAGAAAGGCATTATCAGTTAGCCAGGCGCGTGGTACTTCAATGACCCGATAAACATGATCTGGGTAAGTGCAGGCCCTTAGTCCTTCGCCGCCATTAATGGGGTTTTTGAGAACTTGATGCTTGAGATTTTCCATAATAGCATCAACGTTCGGCCATTTATTG
>JBFGZE010000020.1:0-34899 GCA_041586955.1 Bacteriovoracaceae bacterium | reverse complement strand
GAGTCCATTGGAACTGAAGAAATTTACCATGCTCATTATTTTCACTGTGATCTTGACCGCAGGGCAGGGCCAGGCCTATTCCGATATACGCTTACAGCATGATGTGGAATTGATTATTTCTAAGGATTTTATTCGGGGTTCCTACCTTATTTATGATTGCCGCCATAGTCACTTTGCTTGCGTGAATAAAGATAGTGCCGATAAATGCCGGGGGTGGAGAGAAAAAGCACAAAGAAAAGGGCAAGATAATCTGCAATGTGCTCCTCTTAGGCCTTTTATTTCCAGTGAGAAATGTGTGCAGGAGCAACAAAAACAGGTGGATCACCCCCAGAATTTATACTTCTGTCAGCCTACTGAGATGTTGAACCTTCCGAGTGATAAGGGGACTAAATAATAGGTTTATACATGAGTATATGGGGTCCAATCTCAGGAATATCAAACTCTTCACCAATTTTTTCAAATCCAACCTTATGATAATAGCCGCTCGCTGAGGTGCGGGCGTTACACCATAATAAAGTACAAAAATTTTGTTTGATAATGGGGAAGGCCATTTTTAATAATTCAGAAGAGAGACCCTTTTGCCGGAATTCAGGCAAGGTGGCCATGCCTCGTAGGCGGTATTGGTTTTCGTCATCAAAAGTCTCGTTTACCTCAAAATAAAAAGAGGCAATACTAACTAATTTATTATCGATAAAGGCACCAAGATGGAATGTCTGATCATCATCATCGTGGGGAAAAACACAGGAGTCTATTCCAAGGTCAGGTCTGAGGACCTGGTGGCGAATTGACCGAGTATCATTTCCTGAGATTCTCAAAACTTTCATAATCCTCCCGAGTATAAAACGATATAAGCAGCTTATACATGGGCCCTCATCCTTTGTCATTATTGTTAAGAGCGTGAAATACGGAAGAGGTTTTCCATTGCGAGACGACCTAGTGCATCAGAGAAGAATTCAAAAACAGAGCTCGGGATACTGGAGTGGGGACCACGCCAATAGGCCTCACTTTCAAAAAAGCAGCGCTTTTTATGAGAGTGAACATAGATTTTTCCCTTGAGTCCTGATAAAAACCCCCGGTCAAATTGAAACTCATAAACACCAGGTTGCCGGATGCGGGGCAAATGAAAATCAAGGGTCATATTAAAGGGTAGGAGGTTACTTTTGAGATGGAAGGTCGGCCTTTGCTTTTTTTCATCATAAGTACTTTTATCAATAAACCCAATCCATCTGGAGAAATTCTCGTATTGTGATAACTTTCGTAACGCGGACTGGCAATTGCGAGGATGTAGGCCGCCAATGCGAAAATTAAGGGTTTGTTGTTTAGGTCCTTTGCTTTGAGCGAAGTCTTTTACTTGTGTATTAATAAAAATTTCACCACTCAAGATGGCCTGATTCGCCTCGGGACCAAATCTCTCAAAGGCCTTGGTGGAGGGGGTAATAACCCCTGCCGAGAGGTGTAAATAGGGGAAAAAACTGATAAATAGAAAGTATTGTATTTTTTGCATTGCGCCTTTTCACCAATCCAATGGCCCTTTAATCTTGATTTTAGACATTTATATGGTCCCTTCAAAAATAACAAATCAAACTTTGACTGGGAAGTTTCTATGGCAGTTGGATCGATAAAAAGGAAAGGTAAAGCTAAAGATGCTCTTATTGAGAGTAAGGATCAGCGCTGGCATTGCCGGAATCGCATCACTTTGGTTTTTGGTTCTAATGATATCGAAGATTTAGACACATATCTTTATACTGATAAAGGCGTTTCCTTTCAGCAGGTGAAGTTCCACCAAGCGAAAAGTAAGGCCATCGAGGAAATTCTCGATAATTGTATTGATGAATATTATCGTGGCCACGTCACGGAAATTCACACCACTTTATCAGATGACGGGCGAACTGTGGCGGTTGAAGACAATGGTATCGGTTTTCCCTTGAGTAAGGTGAAGCAGGTCTATAGTGAATTCCGTACAGGCTCTAAATTTAAAGATGAGGAAGTGGACGAAAAAGGTTTCTTACACCGGACTCTAGGCCAAAATGGTCTTGGAGCAGCGGCCACCTGTTTGACCGCAGATAGTTTTAAAGTTCGTGTCCGCCACTATAATTCTAAAAAAGAGCAAACCATTACTTTTATCGATGGGGCATTGAAGGTTAAGCAAACTAGGCCCAAAACCTTTACCGGTCATTCTGGTGTGCGAGTTGAGGTGGTGTTATCGAAAGAAGTTTATAAAGATCCGGTTATTGATCCTGATCTTCTTCGTAAAAGAATCATCGATTTGGCCTATAATAATCCTGGTCTCATTTTCTTTTTTAATAAGGAAAAGTTTGTCTTTAAAAAAGGTCTTTACGAATTGGCCACTCAGATTAACGAGGAAGGGGCACAATTATTAGGTGAGCACTCCTATGTTTTTGAAAGCAAAAATATAAAAGGCAAGAAAGTTAAAGGGAAAATAGATGTTCACACCTCCCTGGTTATTGACCGCAAGTCTGAAGAGCGTGAGCGCTTTATTAGTTTTGTGAATTCCACACCCACGTTTGACGGTGGCTTTCATCAAGACCGGATCCGACGGCTTTTTATCAATGCGGTTAAAGAGAAATTAGAAAGGACTGCCAAAAAAGAGAAAATTACTGTTGTTGACAATGATGTTCTGACTGGTTTGACCTTTATTATGGGAATTACCATGCCCAACCCACGGTTTGAATCACAAACTAAAAGAAAATTAGTGCGTGATACCCATCTCGAAAAAAGTCTCGAATCATTTATGGCAAAATTTATCGATAAATTTATGCGTAAAAATAAAGACTATCTAGAATTAGTGGTGGAACGTGGTAAAGCGCGGCATAAATTCCAAGAATTAAAAGATGCCTCTAAACGTGGACGAAAGCAAAAAAAGCAACGGGTTGAAAAATTATTAGACGCTAACGAAAGAAGAGACCGTAGCAAATGTATGCTTTTTATTTGTGAAGGGGACTCGGCCATTGGGGGGCTGCGTTCGGCGCGGAATAAATTAACTCAAGGGGGAATTGCCCTGCGAGGAAAGCCGATGAATGTCGCTCAATCGACAATTAAAGATATTCTCAATAATCAAGAATTCTCCGATATTATGGCCTCTGTGGGATTAACCATTGGCCAACCAGCGGTGATTGAAAAAATGCGCTATTCGAAAATTGTTTTCCTCGCGGATTCTGATGTGGATGGTGGCCATATTAATACTCTTTTAACGAATTTCTTTTTTACCTTTTGGCCGGAATTATTTGAAAATGGGGTTATCGAATTGGCCAAGGCCCCTCTTTTTGAGGTGGTGACAGATAAAAATACGATTTATGTCGAAACACCGAACCAATTAGAAGAATTAAAAAAGAAAAATCCAAAGATTAGGGCCATTCATCGCAATAAAGGGCTGGGAGAAATGTCCCCGCAGGCCTGGAAATATGTATTGGATAAGGAAAAGTATACTGAAATCCATATCGATGACTTAACTTCTGCCAAAGAGATGCTGGGAGTCTGTTTTGGAAAAGATTCTTCTCCTCGTAAAGATCTTTTAATGGATACGAGTGAAGATATGGTCTTCTCTGCTAGTGGAGATTCTGTTAGTCGAAAAGTGACTAAAAAAGTGGCTAAAAAAGTAGCTAAAAAAGTAGCTAAAAAAGCGACTAAGAAAGTAACGAAAAAGGTGGCCAAAAAGACAGCGAAAAAGGCCACTAAGAAAAAAGTAGCTAAAAAAACAGTAAAGAAAAAGAAAACGACTAAGAAAAAATAAATTTTAGTAAAAGGAATGGATCATGCAAGAGACTTATCTTCATTCTCTTGAGACTGTCCCTCTCGATCAAATTGTGCGAGAGGAGTACCGTATTTATCAAATTTATACTCTTATGGATCGGGCGATTCCGTATTTGCAAGATGGCCTGAAACCCGGGCAAAGGCGAATTCTTTTCACCCTCTATAAAAATCAAAGTAAAGGGTTAGTTAAAGTTTCCGCAGCAACAGGTTTAGTTTTAACCTTACACCCCCACGGTCCTGCTTCTATTGAGACTGCCATTGTTAATATGGCCCAGGATTATACCTTTGCTAATAATTACCCACTTATCGAAAAGAAAGGGTATTTTGGCGAACGGATGGAAACATCTCCTGCAGCTGGTCGATACATTGAATGTAAATTATCGAAGATGACTAATTTTATTCTTTTTGATGATATGAACCAAGTTGAGATGATCCCCAATTATGATGAAACAGTTGTTGAGCCTGCGGCCTTATTGCCAAAGCTCCCGTTGATGTTACTCAATGGTGCGGAAGGAATTGGAACAGGTTTTTCTTCTATGATTCCAAGTTTTCATCATAAAGACATCTGTGATTCAATGATCGAATACGTTAAAACAAAAAAGGCCAAAAAGTTAAAACCTTATGTTCATAATTATACGGCCAAGATTGAAGCGGATCGTGGCCGTTATCTTTTTCCGATGAAGTTTGAGGAAAAAGACGGCAAGATCTATATTATTGAATTGCCCAAAGGCTATGATGGAACCAAGACCTATCGTTTTCTTAATAAGCATATAGAAGCTGATTTTCTAAAGGATTATATTGACTCGACAGTTAATAATAATGTCCGGATTGAATTAATTTTTAAGCGTGGCCAAACCCCAACTCTTGCTGAAGTTGAAAAGGTTATGGGGACGAGTGCTTCATTATCTCCTAATTACACCCTTATTTCAGAGCGGGGTGTGAGGATTTTTGATCGGCCAGAGCAAATTATTGAGATTTTTACTGAGCAGCGATTACAGGTTGTCCTTCGCCGCTATGAGCTCCTCTGCAAGGAATTTGAGACTAAAATTCGCCAAAATAATGAAATTATCAAATTCATTAAAAACAAAGAATATGAAGCCGCTACTAAGCAAAAGAATCGTAAGTCGTATGTAGAGTACTTGCTTAAGAAAAAATATTTCTTCAGTGATTATCTCGCTGATATGCCTATTTATCGCATGACTAAAGAGGAAGTAGCGAAACGTAAACTGATGGTCAAAGAAGATTCGATTAAATTAAAAGAATATAAAAAGGTTGCTGGCTCTCAAAAGTTAGTGTCTAAGAAATTGATTGAAGAGTTGATGGAAGTTAAAGAGTATATGACTGATTGGCTCAAGCAAAAAGACAGGGAAACAGATCAATTATTTAAAAAGATTCAAAAACCTGGCAAAAAAACTAAGAAAAGACGCATAAAATCTTAGTAGCGACAAATTTCTTCTAGCATCGGAAGGGATATTTTGCTAACCTATCAATATTAGGAAATAAATTGACGTTTATGGATTTCATGGAGGAAATTTATGAGTTTAACAAAGGCCGATATTGTTGAAAGAGTCTACAAGGAAGCTGGTTTTTCTAAAAAAGAAGCAGCCGACCTCGTTGATATGGTCTTCAAAGTCATTAAAGACACTTTAGCTAGAGGCGAAAAAGTAAAGATTTCTGGTTTCGGAAATTTTTCTATCAGAGACAAGGCCACCCGAATGGGGAGAAACCCTCAAACAGGTGACGCTATGGAAATATCTGCTCGTCGCGTCTTAACCTTCAAGCCGTCTCAGGTTTTAAAAGAAGATGTTACTGTTCGCTATTCTCACCGTTTAGATGATAAAGGGAAAGAAGATACATCGATTCCTTCTCGGGACGGAACTTCACGCGCTCTTAGTTCTTTTATGAATAATTCAGAGGAATCAGATTTAGATTCTGATATGTAAAGGTAGATAGAATGGCCAGTCTTATTGAAATCCCCAATAAATCTCTTTTTAAGTTAAATGAAGTTTGTTCTTTAACGGGAGTAAAACCGTATGTACTACGGTTTTGGGAAGCAGAATTTGATGAGGTTAACCCTATCACTTCTTCGAGTGGCCAAAAGCTTTATGAACATAAAGATATCGAGGCCGTTGCTGTCATTAAAAAATTATTATTTGAAGATAAACTTAATATTGAAAAGGCCAAGGCCGATATAAAAATTTTATTATCGGCCAATGAAAATTATGGCCACTTGGATAATGATGATGACGAAGAGGAAATTAACTCCTTACCGCAAATCATTAGGCAAGGTCTAAGTCGTGATGATCTCAATAAGTTAGAGATGGCCAAAAAGGACCTTCAAACCTTAATGTCATTGACCACTGAGATCCAAGAGCGCCACCAATGGCTTGATCTCTAATTTCCTTTGGTCAGGCATAAAAGATTGAATTCTTTCCTCACCAGAATCGATAATTAATTTCATTTTAATGAAGTATTGATCGATGACTCCCTTTAAATATTGGCTTTGGCCTAACTCTTCAATCACCTTTTCAAGTTTAGAAAGTGTGAAGGCGAGAGTTCGATCGGGTGAGATGATCCAGGGGTTAATCTCTAATTCATGGCCTTGCACCTGGTCTTCGGCCAATTCAATAAGGTCATCCACAAATTGAAAAACTAAACCCAAATTGGCGCCAAAGCGATGAGTAAGTTTGAGCTCATTGAAGCTGGGCCTTGTCGTCGCAAAAATTTGTCCTAAGATTAAGGATACCTGAATTAAGCGTGATGTTTTTAATTGGTGAATACGCGCCCAATGCGCCATCGAATGGGATTGATTGGCCCCTTTTAGATCGAGGACTTGGCCGTGAATAAGGCCTTTCGGGCCAAGGCAATGAGAGAAGTATTTTAAATAATGAGGCAATGCCTGTGGCGGTAAGTCGGCAAGAAGGCCATAGCTTAAATTCAATAGGCCATCACCACTTAGTACCGCCATCCATTCATTGAATTTTTTATGGTGACTGGGCCGACCACGGCGGATATCGTCATCATCCATGCAGGGAAGATCGTCATGGACCAAGGTATAGGCGTGGTGTATTTCAAGGGCGCAGCAGGCCTTTATTAAGGGATGGTCACGATGAATGGTGGTTGCATCAAGGCCCTTATCTAAGGCCATGGCCAGAGCTAAACTGGGGCGGAATAATTTGCCGGCCGGGAGCACAGCGTAGCTATACATTTCATAGGCGAAATCTTTGGGACAGGCCAATGCCAAATAATGGGCCAAGGCCTGGTCAAAGATCTCTTGATATTTTGGGGGTTCTATTTTTGTCGCCGTTGCTTTCATGACGGGCATTGTAATAGAGAATTGACGTTATTGGAATTGAGGTTTTCCTATTTTTCCCTGGATTTTAACAACATAAGCACCATCAACAGGTTTCTTTCCTGGGAGTAAAAGAGGCATTAAAGGAACTTTTTCCTCAAATTGAGAACTTAGGCCGATCTTGCCTTGGAGGTTGAGTCTACTTTCGGCCATATTTTGATGAAGTGCAATATTACCCTCTAATTGAACGAAGACATCCGACTTTTTGTTGCCAAGTTCTAAACGATTAATCATGAGCTTTTTACTATCGACTAATTCGGCCTTAAGACTCATCCCTTTAAGATTAAAGGCAGGAAGGATGAGGCCACGGACTTTTTGGCCATTAATGTCAAAATTATTGGATTCAATTTTAAATTGGCCACGGGTGATTTTGCCATTTTTTAAAACTGCGTTGATAATATCAACTTTGACGTCACCCACCATTTTTATGGGCATATTAATAATATCCTTGATCTTTTCAACATTAATGATTGTGTCCTTGAGTGCAAGGCGGACGACATCACTACTAATTAGGGGAAATGCTCGTAATTTGATACCACTGCCATCACCGCGAATATTAAGCTTAATTCCCAGTGGGGAAAGGTGAGGTCTGGGAGCAATAATAAGCGATTTAAAAGCAATCTGGGCCGAGGGCTTACCAAAACAGCTGCCGGCAATAATAGGACTTTTAAGCGTGAGTTCTGGCATTAATAAACTTAGGTCCAAATCTTTATAGGAAATAGGACAGGCATTATTTTGATTGATTAGCTGGGCGATTTTAAATTTGAGAACTTCTTTAATGGGGAAAGAGGAGAGAAAGCCGATAAGAAGAAAGCTGCAAATAATTATAGTATAGCGAAAGGAATTTTTTGCCACCGGAGTATAGATAGAATCATCAATTTGATTTTCTCTGAGGGCTGATGCTTTCTTTGTCATCGTTTATTTATTCCTTTCAGTACCAAAATGGTAGAAATCAATCCTTCCATTGAGAGTGCTTTCCACCAATTTATTGGTAATATGAATTTTATGAATTTTGATTCTGAGTTCTGAGACTAAGATCTCCATTAAACCACTTAGCGCTTGCGTAGATAAACCAGAGAATTTAAGAGCACCGCTACTTTGAGATAAGCTAGAAGTCAGGTCTTGGGTTTGAATTTCACCAATAGAGATCGCCGTGGCATTAATATTCTTGCGGTTTAAGCTTTGGGTGATTCGTGCTTTAAGGTCGTTTTTATTTGAAATGGGATGTGCGGACTTCATCCTTGAGCTTAAGGCGCTATAGAGAGAATAGTTTTGAGTATATTCTTTCATATGCTTGAGTATCTCTAATTGGGTTTCTCTTTTTCCTCTTACATTTAAGTTTAAAAGAAGAAAAACAAGAGCGATTAAGAGTGGTAAAAAGACCAAGACAATCGCTAAGATCTTTTCCACAATTAAACGGCTTTGCTCATCGAGATTACTTTCAATGGTCGCAAAAAAGCTTTGATAAGGGTTGGAGTTTTGCAATTGATCTAATTTGCTAAAGACAAATTCATCAATTGATTTGAATAATTTGATGATTTGTTGCATGGCTACTCCTCAAATACCAATTGAATTGTTTTTGACTTGCGGTTGAGCTCGAGACCCTTATTATTAAGAGTCAGCCCATCGAGAACCGTTTTGAGACTTTCCAATTGGTCGATTTGATTGCCGCTAAAAGTGGCAGTCGTGAGGCCTTGTTCTGAAACGAATTTCTGTAAAAAATAATTATCACTACCACTCACCAAACTATTGAGCTTAAAAAGAGTTTCAACGGCATTAACTTTACCGAGTGCTTTTAATTGCTTAATATGAGAATTGAGGTCTTTATTCTTTTTTTGTAAAACTTTAAGAAAAAGATCGGGCTTGCGTCTTAATTTATTCTTATCGGACCTGGTTAATTTTAAATTGGGATTTTTACTCATCGTGGCGAGTTTTTTGGTGAGCTTTTTAGTGGATCCACTGATAATCATATTTTGTAATAATAATAAGAAAACGATACTAGCGGCCAGGATACTGGTTCGCACCAATAAAAATCCCGTGGAATAGAGCGGGAATCCCTGGTTTGAGCGAGAAGAGAATTCACCTGTTAAAAAGTTGAGGGGGCGAATTGTGGCATTCTGTGCCAAGGCCTGAGTATAACAAAAATGATAAGAGGGATCTTGGCTGAATTCGTTGTCCGCCCGCAATTGACCGTGATTAAGCTCGAGTCTCTCGATATTAATACTAAGTTCTTCGGAGAGAAAAGGGATGATATTATTTAATTTGGAGCCACCACCGGTGAGATAAATTTTTAAAATAGGGTTACCAAATTTGGCGCGATGGCCAATGATCCATCGCCTTATATCTAAAACCAAAGGCGCAAGGGTTTGCTTCATTAAGAGGGAAAATTCCGCCTGCTCGCCATCAGCATCCTCATATTGAGATTCGGTGAAAATAAAGGCCTGCTCATGCTTATAATTAACCGCTTCTTGGTTGGAAATACCATAGGTTTTGGCAATGATGGTGTCGATCTGTCTAGAGGCGGTATGAGATAGATGGTTGGCAACAATGCGCTTTTCTTCAACCGCATAGCCTTTGGTTAAAGAGTGCCCAAGGTCGATGATAAGATAGGATGAATGATCCGCTCGTTCATTCACAAATGAATTATTTATACTTAATTCAGTCGTTAATAGTGAGGGCATGCATTGCTTTGTATCAAGAAGGCCAAAAAATTTGGCAAAGGCCTCTCTTTCAGCAATGGCGACTTGAGCAAAACTACCTTTACCCTCTTTTTCTAAGGTAAAGCGGTATATGATTTTTTCAAGGGGAAAGGGTAGGTTATCATCCAATTGGAATGGAATCATCGCCTCGACTTTTTTCCTCTGTATGACAGGCAAATGGAGAAAGCGAGCAGTGATCATTTCATTGGGAACTTGAAAAATTACTTTTAGATCACTGCCATGGTCTTTAATAAACGCCCTGACAATTTCTAATTTTAATTGATTATTTGAAATGTCCTCGTCAAATTGCATCCGGGCTTCGGCCAGAGACAATTCTTGGAATTGGATGAGAACAATATTTTTTCTGGCCAATGAATACTCAGCAAATTTAACTGAATAAGAGCCAAGGTCAATACACAACAAATTCATAGTATTATTTTACCAGATCAGGCGGTGGGGGCCAATATTATTTCACAAATCATTCAAGTCGAACTTCAATTACTCGGGGTTCCATCAATTCAATTTTAGTTTTCTTTTTTTTGTCGTCATTAGTTGATGGTTCTTCTTTAGCTTTATCCGTTTCATTTTCCTTTTTATCGCTTTCTTTGTCGGCATTACTCTGTTTGGCCTTTTTCTTGACCTTTTTGGGCGGCTTAATGGGGAGGTCAATAAATGCAACGATGCGGTACTCGGAGCGGTTAATTTTGCCAACGGAAGTTACTTTATAGAGCTTACTCGCGACGCCAATTTTTAGACCGGCCGCTTCAAATTCCTTGATACGGTCGCGGTAACTTTCTTCACCGACCACTCCTAAGGTTCCCACAATGACATTTTTAAAGTCCTCTTCATTTTTGAATTTATGGGGTTTCATTTTTAATTCGTTATTACCATCGCGGTAATTGAAAAACTCTTCCAATTGTTCAGGAGTAATATTGGGGAATAGCGTCTTCAGTTGATTGGAGGTGATCTCGTTGACTTGGATGATCGCCGCCTCATGAACAGAGATACGGTCTTTAATTAGGTCAACAATTTGATCATCCCAGGAGGGGAGGGTGTAGAGTTCGTAAATTGAGGTAAGGGGGCCATGCTTAGGTATGATATTTTTGTCGGCAAAAGCACGCACAATATCGTCTTTTAAATCGTCTTCAAAAGAGTTTTTATGGGAGACATAGTACTTTAACTCTTTGATTAGATACTTTGCCTCGATATTGGGGTAAGTGGCATCAAAGTCCTCATCATGTTCCTTTTTTCGCTCAATCGCCTTTTCTAAATCTTCAATCAGTTTATTTTCAATATAGGCGTGAGCAGGGACTTCATTGCCATCGGCATCTCTGATGATATTACTCTTTTGGGCGGCCTCCTCTTCTTTGGAAGCCTCCTGATTCCCCAAATCGTTTTTCTTTTTTTCCTTTTTGGGGATACGCATATTGTTTGGGTTGAGAAAGCCACGGACAGGGGAGATAAAAACGGATAATTGCCCTGGGAGAATATTGTTTTTGGTAAAATCTTCGAGCGCGGATTTTTGAATAAGATTGGAATTGCTGGGGAGAGTAATGGGAATAATAAACGGCGGGTTGGTGACAATTGATTCCAGCTTTGAGAGATCGAGTACCGATTGAGCACTTGTATTTTTTTCCAATAAATTACGGGCATTTTGGTAGAGTTTTAATTTGGAGAGGGCAAAATTGAGGCCTGACTCTGCATTGAGGCGTGCCTGTAGTTTGTCTTGATAATTATATATTTTAATTTTATTGAGTTTTGTATCAAAGGTAAAATCTGCCAATAAAAAGGTCAAAATGGTGACAACACCTACCACCATAATGATCGCCATTCCGCGTTCATTTTTTAAAATCCGAGGGGCAGATAAGAATTTTTTCATTTTATTCTTCTCCATCTTCAAAATCGCCCTCTTCCTCGGATACTATTATTTCACCCTCTTCACTTTCGATAGGCCTTCCTGACGGGGGATTACGACGTAATTCATCCTTAACGGGATCAAAGTAGGGAAAGAGGGGGCGGAAAACGCGAATGGTTTCTTGATCTTGATTCGTTTTGTTGACCCATAAAATTTTAATTTTAACAGCGCGAGGAGTATATTGTTCAAACTCCTCAAGAGAATTAAGAGTATCGACAAATTTTTTCCTTTTATGATGCCAGAAGTGATACTCGATAGATTTAATATTTTTTAAGATAATTTGGGGTTTAATCTTAGTCCAGTCGAATTCATCAGCAAAAACATTTTCATTAATGACTCGTCTCACTAGCTGGGAGAGGCCTTGGCGTAGGTCAGTTTCATCTTTATTTTCTTTTTCCCCCATACTTTCCAGAGAATAGTCGACCCAAGTAAATTGAGATTGTTTAGAGTTGGCCAACCGTCGTCTATTGGCCGTGGTGAAAAATTGGATATGGGTTTTATCTTCTTGGAGAATTATTGGGGCGGGAACACCTTTTATAGAGGCCAAAGGAAAATTAGGGGTGCCCTTGTACTTTGTTTTTTGACGTTGCTCTAATTCATCTATAGGGACATCTTCTTCGGAGTCATATTCTTCATAGAATTCATGATCAACACTATGATAAAGAGGAGAGTAAATCTGTGAAAAGTCCAAATTCATGCGATGCAAGGCCGTTTGGACTTGGAGAAAATCCTGGTCTTCACTAATGACATCATTTTTAGTGCGAGTTGAGTCATCGACAATGGTATAAAGGAACGCCATTAAAAAAGAAAGCACCGTCATCGCAATGATAATTTCAAGGAGAGTAAATCCGCTTTCATTTTCTTTTTTCATAGACCTTGGATTTGCACCTTCGCTTTGGGGTTATACAGCCAACCAGAGACCACATACTCTTGACCCGTTTCCTTATTGGTGACCGTCAATTTCATCTGCCATAACATTTTTTCCATATTCTTTTTAAATTGCTCAAATATTCTCGCCTGGATGGGGTCGGGGTCTTCATCCTGAGAGGAAGTTAAGGCCATTAGATCGGGAATGGTAAATTTCGTTAATTCTGTGGTCCATGTGAATCCGGGATCTTCCTCAAATGGTTTGGTTTCCTTGCTGGCCGAGGTCAGAGATTCTCGAAAGGGAGGAGGGTCGACGATGATTTCATTAAACTTCATTTGCGCCAATTGCTCTAATTTTGAATCTTCTCTCATTTGGGTAGAGTCTAATAAATTAAAACCTTGTCCGGTCATAAAACTCACGACAAATACTGCAAAAATGGCAATGGCGATCATCACTTCAATCAGAGAGAAGCCTTGAGCTGCTTTTAATTGGTGAATGAGTTTTATTTTTGTAACCATTCCTCAAATAATCCTATGGCCTTGGTTTCATAGGCCTCTATATCTTCCTCAACATTTTGGGCCTCTATTTCTTCATAGAAACGCTCCATGTCAAGGTTATAGGCTTCAATTTTAAGGCCGGCGACCTCATCATCAGTTCCCAAGATAATTATAGCATCATCTTTCTCCCCTGTGGGGTAGACATACACAGCAGCATGTCCCTCTGTTTGGAATTGATTAGTGAGGGAGGTTCCCACGCCAATAATTCTGACTCCAGGGGGAACTTCAAAGGACTTTTCTTGGAATTCTTTAACCTTAGAAAATTGATTATTTAGCTTTTTGAGACCGTCTTGTCTTTTTTTCTCTTCTGATAGACTACCGCCTTTTTTCGTGACGATATCAATCGGCAAAATAAAATTATCGTTGGGGCCAAATTCAACGACGAGAGATTGAGGATTTTTATCGAGGTCAAAGTGGAGGCGGACTATTGAATTACGCAATGCTGCTTCATCAATTGAAAAACGCACTCCACGTTCTATTTTTTTGAGAAATTGGTCAAGAGAACGGCGACTACCACTACTCCCACCAAAATTTAATGTAGACAAAATGAGTCCAACCAAAAGAAGCCCAATAAGGATTTCTATTAATGAAAAGCCTTCTTGGTCAGAATCCATGCCTTTGAACTTCATGTTTTATTTATTGCCCCTAAGAGATAGATCCTGGTCTTCACCTTCACCACCTTCAACATTGTCGGCACCGTAGCTGATAATATTAAAGTTTTTGCCCTCAAAAACATAGATATAATCTTCATCCCATGGGTCTTTAGGCACTTGCTCTCCATCGATGAAGCCATTTGGTGGGTAATTTCGGCATTCACGGCCACCTGTAGGCTTATTGATAAGGGAGTCAAGTCCTTGCTCTGTCGCAGGAAAGAATCCACACTTTCTTTTAAATTCTTTGAGCCGACCTTCAAAATTTTTCATCTGAATATGAGCGGCCTTCACTTTACCTTCGTGTAGTTGCTCTAAAACTTTACCCGTGACAAAGGTACCGACAATCCCTAAAAGGGTGAGAGATATAAGGATTTCCATTAGGGAAAAACCTGCTTGGCCGGCCATTACCTGACGATTGGCACGCAGAAAGAAACTCAATTTTTTCATACAAAACTCCTCAATTAATTTTTACGTAGTTTATCATTATCAGTTAACAGAGTTCAACTCCATCATGGGAACCACAACAGCAAAAACGACAAAACCTACTAGACCACCCATAACTACCATCATTATGGGTTCGATGACTGAAGTCAAGCCAGTAAGTTTAGTATTGACTTGATCCTCATAATTCTCTGACACAATCTTTAACATATCTTCCATTTCACCCGCTTTTTCTCCGAGTGTAATCATATGAATGACCATGGGAGGGAATAAACCTGAATTCTTGAGCGGTACCGCCATAGAGGCCCCCTCTTGCACAAAAGTCCGCGCTTCTTCGACTGCTCTTTGCATATGAACATTGGCAATCAAATTTTTCACAATTTTTAATGAGGTGAGAATGGGCACTCCCGAGTTGAGAAGGGTCCCTAAAGTCGAGCAGAACCGGCTGACGTTAATCATCATCACCAAAGGGCCTATAATGGGAACTTTAAGGAGGAAGGCATGCCATTTCGCCTCTCCTTTAGGGGTATGGATCCATTTATAAAAAATAAGAAAAGCACCTATTGCACCGCCGATGATGAGATACCAATAATTTTGAATGACATAACTGATCCAAATGCAAATTTGGGTCGGTAAGGGGATGTCTTTTTTCATAGAGACAAAAATTTTAGTAATTTTGGGAATGACCACAGTAAAGATGATGCCAAACATAATCATACCGACAAGCGCCATAATAACAGGGTAGGTGACAGCACCCTTAATCTTATTTTTTAATTGGGTCTGCGCCTGAGTAAAATCGGCCAAGCGTAAAAGAACAATTTCCAGGTTACCTGATTGTTCACCCGCCTCCACCATATTGACATAAACATTATTAAAGACTTTGGGGTAATCAGAGAAGGCCTTCGCCAAGCTAATCCCTTCATTCACCTTCTGCCGCACTTCTGACAAAATGAGGCGTAATTTAGCATTTTCTGTTTGATCCATTAAAGCGGCGAGAGCATCGACGATTTGTATTTTGGCGCGCACGAGTGTCGCCAATTGGCGAGTCATCAGGGAGAGGTCTTCAATGTTAACGGAGGCGCCAAAGCTAATAGAGCCCTTTTGTTGGCCGGCCTTATCGGTTTTATTCTCCTTGATTTCCAGGAGCATAATCCCTTGAGCGCGTAGTTTTTGCTTGGCCATATTAATAGATTCACTATTGATATTGGCCTTAAGTTCTTTACCTGTTTTATCGATCCCTTTGTAAGTATAGATCGCCATATTTTATCCTAAGCCTGGTTTTCTTCTTCGTTGATTACCCGCAAAACTTCCTCAAGTGAGGTAATGCCGCGGAGAACTTTATCAACTGCATCTTGACGCAAAGTCGTCATACCTTGAGATACGGCCTTCTTTTTAATGGTTCCCGCATCTGATTTCTTCAAGATGAGTTCACGAATTTCATCGGTGATTAATAATAATTCGGTAACGACCGTTCGAGAGTCATAACCGCGATAGCTACATTTGGGACAACCCTCTGCCTGGTAGACGATTGAGCCGCTGGGGATTTCTTCAATTGCTAAGACCTTTAATTCTGCAGCTGTTAGGTGATGGGGTTTTTTACACTCTGAGCAAAGAGTCTGGACGAGTCGCTGGGCCAAAACCCCTGCAAGTGAGGAAGCGATTAGAAAAGGCTGGATACCCATATCGATTAAACGGCCAGGCGCTGAGGATGAATCATTGGTGTGAATGGTGGATAAGACAAAGTGACCAGTTAAGGAGGCCTCAATCGCCATCGAAGCCGTTTCCCCATCCCGTGTTTCCCCCACCATAATGACATCTGGATCCTGACGGACAATGGCGCGTAGAGCGACGGCAAAAGATAGGTTAATCTTAGAATTCACTTGGATTTGTGAGACGCCAGGAATTTCATATTCCACTGGATCTTCTACCGTAATAATCATTTTATCCGGATCGTTAATACGCTCTAAAATAGCGAATAAGGAAGTGGTCTTACCAGAACCAGTTGGGCCAGAGACATAGAGGACTCCGTGTTTGCGTTTACTTAATTCATCGAGGTCATGTAAGGTCTTGCCATGGAAACCTAAATTCTCCAAAGTGAGTACTTTGGAGCTTTTCTCCAAAACCCTCATGACAACCCGCTCTCCGGTTTGCACCGGAACGGTATTGAGACGAATATCAACATCTTTACCGGCAATTTTAATCTTGATTCGACCATCTTGGGGTAGCCTCTTTTCGGCAATATCCAATTTCGCCATAACCTTTATTCTCGCAGAAACGGCAGAATGAGTTTTTAACGGTTGGCGTAGAACTTCTGACATGACACCATTGACGCGGAAGCGGTAAATCGTTTCACGTTCATAGGGCTCAATATGAATATCTGAGGCACCCTCTTTAACCGCCTTGAAGATGATGGAGTGAACAAAACGAATAACTGGGGCGTCGTCCTCGCCGGCATCGAGGATATCGATCGGGCCATCGAGGTCCATATTTTCGTCAAATTCCTCTTCGAGAGATTCGACTAGATTGCGATTCCCTTTTTCATAGACCCTATTGATTGCATCATTAATTTTAAGGGGAGGGCAGACCAATAGTTTAATTTCTTTTTGAAAAATTTCCTGCAGGTCATTGATGGCATTAAAGTTAAAGGGGTCTGAAATGACCACTGTCAGAGTCGAGTCCGTGTCGAGGACAGGGAGCACCTCATTTTGCTTGGCGTAATTGATGGGAATATTCATGACAATATCCGGGTCAATTTCATCAATATGAATATCTAGAATATAGGGGATATTGATTTGATGGCAGAGCACTTTAATCACGTCATGGGGATGAATATAATTTTTTTCGAGAAGAATTTCACCGACTAACATACCCGACTCGGCCTGAATCTCCAGGGCCTCATTGAGTTGCTCTTCTGTGAGAGAAGTATACTTCAATAATAATTGGCCAATTTTGACCTTTTGATCTTCTAATTCCTCAAGGGCCGTATCCGAGATTGCCACCCTGACTCCTATTTCTTTTGAATCCCAGACCGAAGACTTTGAACTTCTTGCTCAATCTCTTTATAGTTGGGAATTTCATACATGGACTGGTCATCTTCTCTATTACCGATACCAGGTCCTTCATTTTGTCTTTTATAACGTGAAGCTTCCTCAACATCGTAAAGAGGACCTTCGCCTTGTTTCTTGGCCTTATCATAAAGACCTTTTGCCGTGGACCCAAAGGCATCTCTTTCGCCGATGGCGTCCTTTAGGTGAATATTTCTTCTATTGAGCACATCTCGAACCTTATGAGAAACCTCTTTTTGATAATTGGCCAAAATTCGCGGAGTGAGAAAGAACAAGAGATTCACCTTTTCAATAGTACTCTTTTTATTTTTGAAGAGCCAACCTAGAATGGGGATATCACCCAAAAGAGGAACTTTACTAACAGACGAAATTTCTTTATCACGCATAAGGCCACCCATGGCGATAGTATCTCGGTCACGGACCACAACAGTCGTCTGAGCACTTCGCTCAACAGTTGCGACACCATCTTTTTTGATACCATCCGGGAGCGCCCGTTGAGAAAAATCCTGAATCTTTTGATCGATTTTAAGTTTTACAAAACGAGTCACTTTATTAATCTGTGGCGTAATTTTAAGAGTCAGACCAACTTTCTGGGGCTTGAGGGCAACTGTACTAGATCCGTTGGCGGCATTCGTTCTCTCTGGTGTTGGAATACTTTCACCGGATTCAAAAGTCGCCTCGACATTATCAAGGGCCAAGATTTGAGGAGTCGCTAAGACATTAGTTAGGCCGTGACTGGCAATGGCGGTAATCAAACCATTAATGGTATTAATTTTAATTGTACTGCCTGTTCCGGGATCAAAATCAATTGATTTTCCAATCCCAATTCCAGCAAAAAGGCCACCGAGGCTAGTAATTTGATTATTGAGAAGTCCAAAGAGACCATCATCTGAACCTTGAGTAAAACCAGCTCGTTGGGCATTACCCGAACCATAAGCGCCAATCACTGAAATACCAAAGGCCTTGGCCTTTGATACTTGAGTTTCCATCATTAGGCCTTCGACATAAACCTGGTCTCGGGCGATATCCAATTTTCCAATAACATCCTTAATTGTCAGGTAGTCGGTGGGGGAGGCGGTTACGACAATAGCATTATTTTCTTTATCAGAGGTAATTTTAACCTCAGCGGAAAACAGCCCTGTAGAGGTGGGTGCCGTTTTCGAAAAGCGAGTTCCTGTTGCACCCTTGGAGGTCGAGGAAACGAGTGAAGAAAGAGTTTTTGAGAGAGTTTCAGCATCACCATGATTAAGATAATAAACATGGATTTTTCCACCATTGGTGGCGACCGATTTGACATCTAATTGTTGAATCAACTTTCTCAATTGCTTGGCGCCAGAAGCATTGGCCATGGCAATAATAGTATTGGTTCGAGGCTCAGCAATAATTTTGGAAATATTTTGTCCCGACTTTCCACCGCCCGATGCTCGGAACTTCCCAGTACTACCACCACTTTTAAGAATTTGATCTAATAATTTGGCAATTTCCTGGGCCGAACTATATTTAACGGTCATGATTTGTAATGATTCTTCATGCCCAGGAACATCAATAAACTTAATTAATCGCATGAGACGGTTAATATTTGAGCCAGTATCCTGCACAATAACAGTATTGGTTTGCTTGATATCAATTATTCGCCCATAACGTGACATATAAGGACGGAAACTTCTTGTGACTTCGGTGGAGTTAATATTTTTGAGTGGAATAACACGCATTACATAGTTTTCAGTGTCTGGCGTGTAATTTCCGGTATAGATTTTTGTAGGCGTATAACGCACATCCCTAGAATTTACAATTTTATAAAAGGCACCACTGCGAACCAGAGTATAGCCGTTAATATTAAGGGCAGTTAAAAAGGCCTTCCAGGCATCACCAACAGTAATAGGGGTGGGCGCCATAATGGAAATTTTACCTTTTAGCTCTTTATCCAGGATAAGGTTGATACCTGTTAAGTCTTGCATATATTTGGTTAATTCAACCAATGAGGCATTTTGAAAGTCAAAACTTTCCACTAACTCTGGGCCAAAGGCCGTTTCAGGATTAAGAAGAACATATTTGGGGTCTTTTACCCCGGCCTTTGAATCAGCAATTCCAGTTCCTCGACCAAAAATGTCTGGCCTTGTTTTTTTTGCTTGCGAGTTAGAATCGGGAACAGAGGGCTCGACCTTCACGGCCTTATCAAGCAATTTAGTTGCAGCGCCTTTTTGGCCTTGATTATAACGGGTTTTACTTTTAAATTTATTAAATTCTTGGGCCAAGACAGATGCAGGAGTCACCGTCAGAAGACTGCTTAAGCTCAACGTGATAATACCTTTGCTATTCATGAAAACCTCAATTTTTATTCAAAATCATAAGACATTGCACTTTGGGAACCTTCTCTTTTAACAGAAAGTTCTAAATGATCAACATCTTTGATTCTACCAAAAAGTCCTAAGACTTCATTTTGACTCTTAATCGGTTTGCCATTAATTTGACAGATCTCATCTTCATTACGGATGTCTAACGTACTATAAATGGATCCCGGCTGAATTTCTATTATGCGAAAACAGAGACTACCATCGGGATTTTTAATTTCTATGGCCCGTGCTTGGGTGAGAACCTCTGAAATATTTTTCAAGGCATCATCACGATATGATTTTTTGATTTTAAAATTATTTCCTTGCTGCACAACACGGGAATCTTTAATTTCTTTTTTACGTTGTAAAACTTTTTTAGGATTGCGTTCTACCAAAATAGGGTTGGGCTTATTGAGTTTGGACTTAATATTTTCGATATATTCACAATTACCATTTGTTAAATTTTTAATGACCATTTTGAGGTTTTTAATACGTCCTACTTCAGCGTCATTATTGATTTTTTCACCTTCGCGTACGGATAGATATTTATCAGAGGAGCGCACCTGAACAGAGGCAAGGGATTTAACGCTATCATGCATAACCATAGTGGACATCAACTTAATACTGAGGTTACTTTTCCGATCTGCTTCAAAGCATTTTTTATTCTTATCAATACTAAGTTTTGGTGTGCCTGTTCCGTCGGGTAGGGGCTTAATCACTTTACCTTTCGCGCGGAATAGGTCATTTTTCCTAACATTGGCAAAGTCTTGGCGGTAATTCTTCATAGGGCCCAAGCGTTCCATTGATGCCTTATTACTTTGCGCCAATTCCACATCAGGTCGCACCATAAGGGCAATCGTTCGTCCAATCAGGTAGAAACTGGTGGAGAGAAGGGCAATAACAAAAATATTATTGATCATCGGTCTTTGAGGCAGACCGAAGATAAAGTCATAGACTTTATCGAATTCAATTTTTTTTAATTGTTGAATGCCCTTATTGAAATCTGGCCCTTTGCCATCACCGTTGTCACCTCCGCCACTACTATCTCTGCTAATGAGTTTCGTTTTTATTTGCTGGAAGCGCCGGCGTAGCTCTTTGACCACGATGCTTAGATAAAATTTGGTAAGGGCCTTGACCTTGCCCATCAAGGTAAGGTCTGTACTTATAAGCTTTTTATATTCAAATTCTTCAAATTGATTAAATTGCGTTTCGACTGCTGTTTCATCATCTGCATGGGCAGACATCTCCTCAATCTTTCGCACTGGAGGAGGAGGTGGCATTTCTTCTGGTGCAGATGGGAGATAGGGGTCTAAATCATCTTTAGATGATTTTTTCCTGCGAAGTAATTGAAGTAGCTTGTTTACAAGCCCTTGAAATTTTTCTTTCATAGTTGATCAAAAAAATCGGTAATTTTTCCTTTTCCTATCTCTATTGTAAATTTCACTGGCGTTTGCAGCAAGTGCCTTTTCACGAAATTTGGTCAACTAATGGAATTATTTTTGTAAACCAGTCCTTTTTAAGGGTCAGAGTGAGGAGGTCTGAAATAGTCCTCGTCGACTTGAACATTTATGATATGATATAAGCGGCAAAATTTTCGCTTTGTGATTGGAAAAGGAGTTATAAAATGACCGATAATAGTCCTATTAATTCTGTTGTAGGAAGTTTTTTTTATGGGGAAGTGGAAGAGAATGACATATTCCCTTATCCACATTTTAATTCAGATCAAAAAGAGTTTGCAAAAGAAATGGTTGATGCTGTTTCTAAATTTGGCGAGGCCAATATCGATGGGGCGGCCTTTGATGAAGCTGCTGAAATTCCCAAAGAAGTGATTCAAGGACTTGCGGAGCTTGGACTCTGTGGACTTGGCGTCCCTGAAGATATGGGAGGCATGGGGCTTGATTATTCCCTTTATTCGCGAGTCTTTTCGGAAATCGCTTCATTGGATGGCTCAACAGCGACCTTTCTTGGTGCCCACCAATCAATTGGTTACCGCGCCCTTCTTAATGAAGGTAGTGATGAACAAAAGGCCAAATGGTTACCACGCTTAGCAAGTGGTGAAAGCATTGCTGCTTTTTGTTTGACAGAGCCTGGCTCCGGTAGTGATGCCTATTCAATTAAAACGAAGGCGACACGTAACGCTGACGGATCTTTTACCCTGACAGGTCAGAAGTTGTGGATCACAAATGGTGGCATGGCGGAGTTTTACTCGGTATTCGCTAAAACTGACCATGAAATTGATGGAAAGACTGTTGAGAAGATCTCTTGCTTCATCGTTGAAAAGGGGATGGAAGGTCTCTCTTTCGGAGAGAAAGAAAACAAAATGGGGATTAGAGCGAGTGAGACCCGTGCCGTTTATTTTGATAAGGTTCAAATACCTGAAGAAAATGTCATTGGTGAATTAGGCAAGGGCTTCAAGATTGCGATGAATGTTCTTAACTCTGGTCGTCTGTCGTTAGGAGCAGGTTGTATCGGAGGTATGAGAACTATAATCAAATTGGCAACGGAGCATGCAAAAAATAGAAAACAATTTGATAAAAGTATTACTGAATTTGGCCTGATCCAGGAAAAATTGGCGATGATGGCCAGTTATTGTTATGCCACAGAAAGCATGGTCTATATGACCACTGGTAATATGCTCAAAGGCATGAATGATTATTATTTGGAGACAGCGGTCTGTAAGATTTTTGGATCCGAATCTTTATGGAAAGTTGTGGATACTGGTCTACAAATTGCGGCGGGTAATGGTTATATGCGTGAGTATCCTTACGAGCGTATTATGCGTGATACACGGATCAACTTAATCTTTGAAGGAACGAACGAAATTTTACGTTGCTTTCTCGCATTATCTGGAGTGCGTGGCCCTTCTGAAGGGCTTAAAGAATTGGGTAAAGTTACAACAGATGTTTCTTCTGCCTTACAAGATCCTATTAAATCATTAGGGGTTCTAACGGACTTTGCCAAAAATAGAATTTCTAATATGGTGGGTTCAAAATCTTTAACTAAGAGTCATCCTAAATTGGAAGAATGGTCAAATTCTTTCAGTGCCCTATTGGGAACCTTTGCCATTCAAGTTGAAAATACTCTGATTAAGTATGGAAAAAATATTATTGATCATGAATTACCACAGAAGCGATTGGCGGATATGTCCATTCAGCTTTATGTCATGGTCAGTGTGATTAGTCGTACCACTAATATCCTTAATGATGAGAGTATTGATGATAAGAAAAAGGATTATTGCTTAAACTTGGCCAATCATGCTTGTCGTGAAGCCTATTACTCATTTATGGGAAGCTATAAAGAGATGAGCAATAATATTGATAAAACGGTTCGTGCACTAAGCGAAACGGTTTGCGAAATGGATGGTTACGGCCTCGACATTATTGAGTTTTAATGATTAATTTGTCTTTGTTTCATCAGTTATGCTTGGGTACTCTCATCCTCTTGGTGGGATGCTCAAGTCTACCTCAAAAGTTTTTCAAAAAACAATCGCCTAAGAAAAGCATAGAGATCATCTATCAAGAGGGACCGACTGGTAAAGGTGATGGTTCTTTTAAAGACCAGACGGAAAACTTTGGTCTTAGTAAACAAAAGGCGGTTCTTAACTATCTTATCGATTGGGATAATGATGGTGATGATGATTTGGTCATTTTAGAATCATTTTTTAATAAACCCCTTTTTTTCGAATTTGATAAAAAGAATAAACGCTTTTCTGCGTTAGAGTACAATCCTTTTGGCAAAGAATTAAGGGCCTCATTTTTAGTATTTGCCGATTTTAATAAAGACCAAATACTCGATGTGATTGTGGCGGTTTTTAACCAAAAAACAGAACTTCGACATTTGCCTTTGCGCTTATTTAAAGGACAATTGGATGAGGGAAATTATTCTCTTCACGAAGTTGATAATGCCTTTCCGTCTATCCCTATGCCGACGGCCTCATTAGTGCCAATCGATTTTGACTTGGATGGTCATCTCGATCTTTTTATTGGCAACGCCTATACATTTAAAAAAGGACGTGCCATCGCCACTCCAGACCGTCTTTATAAAGGTAATGGATTAAAATTTACAGATTCTTCTTATCTTTTAAAAGGCGAGTTTAAAAAAAATGGCCAACGTGGGCCATTTATTAATGCCACCCCTACCTATGGTTCTTCTCTATGCGATATGGATCAAAATGGTTATGCAGATATTTTAACAGCATCGTTTGGTGGACTGCCAAATCATTTATGGCTCAATGTTTTGGATCGTCAGTCAGGGAATTCAATTGGCCGCATTTTTAAAGATGTTGGTAAAGAATCTCAGTTTCATATGGATGAAGATGGGAAATTTTTAAAACGGGGTGGCGGTTATAGCTTCTATACAGAATGTATTGATTATAATAATGACCGTATTATGGACGTGGCAGTGGGAGAGCTTTTTCAGGCGCATGATCCAGAAAGTCGCGATCGTTCGAGTATTTTAACTGGTACTCGCTATGAATACCCTCCTAAATTTATCCGCACGGAGTATCATATGGATGATGGGAGTGGCCAATGGACCCAGGGCGATAAGAGGGGAGTTTGGGCCGACTTTAATCTGGATGGCCATGTCGATTTGATTATTGATAATGCTGGTTTTCCCCCTAAGAGTCGCTTTATCTATTTCGAGCAGAGCACTGATCACGCCTTTGCTGATTTAGCTTCGGTTCGCGGTCTTGATATCTTAAACCCATCTGGTTCTGTCGTGGGTGATTTTAATGCTGATGGGCGGCCAGACTTTCTGACTGGTCAAACTAATATTCGCCATGCTCAGCTTAATCAACGAATGTATCTAATGACCAATCAATATAATTGGAATGGGCGCCGAAGCTTACGCCTTTTTTTGCAAGGAGATAAGGCCAATTCTAAGGGGATTGGGGCCTTGATCACTGTTACATCAACAAAAATGAACCAGACTCGGATGAACCATATGAGCTCTGGTTTCTTGCCCTCTCAAAATGCGGAAGGTCTGATCTTTGGTTTTGATAAGGGTGATACTCCTGTTGAAATTGAGGTTCGTTGGCCAATCCTTTATCGTGACCGCGCGGGGCATAATTATCCATTGGTACGGAAGTATTTTTTGAAAAATCTAGATTTTAAATACCATCTCAACCTGACCCTTTGTGAAAGTGGTCGTTATAAAGTTGGCAGGAAGTCTTGCTCTCATTAATGGAGAGTATTTTTGTAGAAAGACCTGATTTGTATTGAAACACCAGTTCAACTTGGCCTTTGTACTCCCCGGGATTAGTCTTGCAATCTTTACAAAAGTAAAAAAGTAAATCGGATGGCCCGGGGGAAATCAAAGTAAAAGTTTTTTAATTGAGATAACTGGTCTTTTATTGATTTTCTATCAAAATTCCTATGAGCTACTTTTCCCCTTTAATGACCAATTCGAAATAAGATTTTTCCATATCATTCATATTGTAGCGCCTGATTAAAGGCCTAATCATATTTGTACTGAAAATACGCTGACGAGTTTTGGCGCCAAGGCTCTTTACAGACGGCCAGGAAGTTCCTAGAATTTTGCGACCTCATCACATAAAAAGGAGTTTTAAGATGGCAAAGAAAAAAGCGACAAAAAAAATAGCTAAAAAATCTACAAAAAAATCAGTAGAAATGCTTTTGGTCGGCTCTAAAACAAAAGATGCGTTAAAGGGTTCAGGTAAGAATACTTTAAATGTTTCAGGTGATGCTCTCGTGGCGTTTAATGAAGCTGTTCATGAATTAGTCGAAAAGGCACGTGAGCGTTGTATCGCCAATGGCCGCAAGACGGTTCGCCCTTCAGATTTTTAAAACAGAAAATGTAATATTAAAAAAATGACTCCCTGTTAATGGACACAACGTTCTTTGCAGGGAGTTTTTGATTCAGCGTGAATAAAAAAAATTAAGGACTTTTTCATGGCGAGATTTTCACTTTTAACAGTTTTAATCACATTTTTAATTTCTTCTTCCTCCGCTCATTCAAATGGGTTCGAATTGGCCAAGAACTGGCAATTCATTGAAGAAATAGAGGGGATTAAGCTTTATCAATTACCGGCCCAGGAAAAAGGAGTTATCCCTTTTCGAGCGGTGAAGTTATGCTCTTATCCGCTAGATAGCTTTGTTCGCCTGCTTATTGATTGGGAAGAAAAAAGCAAATGGATTCCAAAATTAAAAAAAGTGGAACTTTATGAATCCATCAAGGGGAAGGGGCATATCTTTAGTGAGTATTATCATACTCCCTGGCCTTTTTATGACCGGCAAATGCTTTTAATCGGTGGTGTGAGAAAGCAGGCCGGAAAGGTTACCTTTTGGGCGCGGGACTTTGAAGGTGATGATCGAGTTAATAAAAATTATGTGCGCGCTGGGGTTCGCTATCTAGAAGTTGCACTTACTCCCAAGGGAGGAAAGACTATTGTCGATTTCAAGTTTATTGGCGATATGGGGGGTGTGATTCCGATGTGGATTAGTAATATTATTCAGAAGAAATGGCCAGTGAAGTTTATTGGTGCCATGGAAAAACGAATTGAGGCCAATCAGTTACGCGAAACGGACTTTTATCGGAAATTTATGTCCACGATGAATGCTATTCCCATAAAAACCGAAGCAGAAAGTGGAAATTTGTGAGTTCCATTTTTAGATCTGTAAGATTCAATAAGCATCAAAAATAGCATTGTCCCCTGAGTGGGCTAATCGTGACCTCTCGGTTCCTTTACTAAGAATGAGCAAAAAACGACTTTCTGGCCCTCGAATTCTGACTCAATACGTCTTGTTTACTTTGGCGTAATACTAATATTATGCTCTTTTATTATTGGATCTTTGTTCTCGATACAAAGAGATCAATAGAATTGGTGAGCAGGTTAAAAACGATAAGTACAAAGGTGCTTGATTATGGGCGCAACAGTTTCTTATAAGCTAAAAAACTCACTTCAAGGAGCCCTCGCAGGTGGAGGTGACCCCGCCACATCGCCCCTCTATGTCTTCGGACCATTTCTAGCGTTAATTGTATCGGCAGGAGTGGCCAATATTACCTTTGGTGCCTCAATATGGTTAGCAGTGTTTACCGTCGCATCTGTGGCGATTATGTATCGTTATGTCATGAAATGGGTCACTGATG
Organism: Bacteriovoracaceae bacterium; assembly: GCA_041586955.1. Classification (GTDB taxonomy): domain Bacteria; phylum Bdellovibrionota; class Bacteriovoracia; order Bacteriovoracales; family Bacteriovoracaceae; genus JBFGZE01. The sequence continues at coordinate 8,135 of JBFGZE010000020.1, read as the reverse complement.
GTAGTGGCGGAAGCGGTTTGAGTGAGGAGGAGTTTGGCAGCTGGGCGGTAAAGGTCAATGCCGCCATTACAGTAATCGAATACACTCTCACATTTCTTGTGAGTATGGCCGCCTTAGTTACCTTTATTGCCGATAGAATCCCTGCCTTAAGTTCAAATATTGGGTTTGTTGACCTGCGAACAATTGTCGCCATTGGATTGTCTATGTTCGTGGCCTATACGGTGAATCGTGGTCCAAAAATGACAAGTCAATTTTTTGGGCCAGCGACGGGCCTGATCCTCATTTTTTTATGGGTCATGATATTTTCAGTGATATGGCAAAAGGGTCTTCATTTACCGCGTATAGACCTCCGTGCTTTTGATGCTAACCACTTTAAAATTACACTCGGCGGTTTTGCCAGGATTTTGGCGCTTATGACAGGAATAGAAATTTTTGCCAATCTTGTCGCATCCTATGAGGGAAGTATTCGCCAGAAAAGTCAGCGGGCATTTGGTAGTATGCTAATTGTCATGGGGACAACTGTGATGACCATGATTGTTGTTGGCCCGGCCATTTTTGAAAACGCCAATCCTCTCGACACCAGTAAATCAGTATTTACTCAGACGATGGATCATTTATTACCTGTTTGGCTTTCTTACGCGGGGACATTAATCGGAGTCGCGGTGCTCTTATCTGCCGCGGCTGCAAGCACCCAGGGGATCCAGAATTTGGCCCTCGGATTGAGGGCGCGCCATTATATTCCTGCCAAATGGGGAACTCGCAATAAATTTGATGTCCCGGGCATACCCTCCTGGGCCCAAGTTTTTATTGTCATTATTTCCTTTATCTTTTTTGGAACGCATGAGGAAACATATTTGGCACTATATGCCGCCGGAGTATTTATCCTTCTCTCTATGACAGGTTGGTCTGCGTGTAAACGCTTTTTTAGATACTTTTTAAAAGAAAAAAACATTGAAAATTTTGTAGGAGTTTGGGTTACAATCTTTTCTTCTGTTTGTGCAACATTAGCAACCATTATTATTTTTAAGGAAAGGTTTTTTGAGGGTGCATGGAGTTATTTTTTATTAGTTCCTCTATTATATGTTGCTTTTGATTATTATAGACGGCGTTTAGGTGCCCCTCCTGTGTTTATCGAGAAACGTTTATCTGCGGTAATAAGTGGTTCTCCATTAGACGTTATAGAATCGCGTAATATTATTAATTATAGAATCGATAAGATTCTCATCCCCTTAAATGGCGCCACTGAACCGGAAGTCGCATTCCATGCTGCATTGAGGATTTCAACAAAATTTGGTTCTGAGTTGTATCCGGTTTATATTGAGGACCCTGAATTACAAAAATTAGTGGAACCTAAAATGTACTTGGAAAATCTTAAGGACCAATGGTCCAGTGAGACTTTTTCAATTAGCCCTTTATTACTTGAGGGAGATAAAACTATTGAACTTTTAAACCTCTGTGTTAATGGTGGATTTGATTTAATTTGTATGGCCTCATCTAAAATGGATTCGCCGGAAAGAATTTTGAGGGAGCCACTTCCTTTTAAAATTGTGTACGCCACAACACCACCCATTTTATTTTTTAGGCCCACTATAAATTGGCGTTCCAGGACAACAACCTTTCGAAATATTTTAATTCCCCTTGATGGCTCAGAGATTAGTGAACAGGTCTTACCATACGCCGCTGCCTGGTCTAGTGAATATGAATCCAATGTAACTTTATTAAGTGTACCTGAGATTCAAGGTGATTCAAAAATCAATGCTAATTTGTTGAAATATCTTAAAGGAATCAAGGAGAAATATTTTGATGAACATCTAAAGGTGAGTTGCCTTGTAGACGGATCTGGTCCCAGTAGAACAATTCTTCATTATGCCAATAATGAAAATTTTGACTTAATTGCGATGGTGTCCCATGGAAGAGGGGGGCTGGAAAGGAAGGATTTCGTAAGGCTAGGTAGTGTTACAGAGTCAGTGTTAACAGCTTGTGATGTACCGCTACTTTTTATTTCGGCGCAGTCAAAGAGTTAAAATTAACTTTTTTTTTATAAAAAGGTTTGTTTATGGGAAAAAGTACAATTATTGTTCCCTCTGACTTAACCAATTTTTCAAGTTTGGCGATTCGTACTGGTGCAACTTGGGCCGAAAAACTAGGTTGTCGACTTCTTTTGATCCATTTTCATCGAAAGGAGACACTTGGCCAATTGATTTCCATTTTTCCGGAATATGAACTTCGGATTTCTGAGCTTCATACGATGCTTGAAGATTCATTATTGGAAAAAATTAATGAAAAAAAGCAATTGATTGGCGATAATGTCGATGTTGAAGGTCTGGTGTTTTATAGTGATAATGCCAAAGAGCTAGATGAAGTCATAGAGAAATACAATGGAAAAATGGTTATCATTGGGACAAATGACCTGAGAGATACAGCTTTCAATTTTTTAGGAAAAATGTCCGAAAAATTGATTCGTTACGTTGGTATTCCTGTTCTGTTGGTTAAAGACCAGAGGTCCCTAACGCCTAAAACCATTACACTTCCTTTCGATTTTCAGGGACTTTCCGAGGATGCCTGTTGTTTTGCGGAAATTTTGGCAGAAACTTTTAACTCGGAATTGATTCCTATTCATATTGCAGATAAAAATGAAATTAAACTCGGCGATAATAATGTTATTAATGAATTAGAATTTGTTGATCTGGAATTGAATACACCTGAATACATCAATCTAAAAAAACAATTTGATCGACTGATCAATAGAAAAGTAATCAAAAAAATACTAATTAAAGCAGGCGCCAATCTTAAAAAAAAAGATAGTTTATTAAATGAAATAATAAATTTGAACTCAGATTTGATTATCATGGGTTCAAGTGGCAGGCGAGGATTTGAAAGATTATACTTTGGAAGCTTTTGTGAGTTTATTATTAGAAATACACCGTCCTCTATTTTAATAACTAAAAAGATTTAATATAAAAAAAGGAAATAACCATCTACGAGAAATATGTTTGGATAATTATAGCCGTTTGTGTCGTCCTGTCAGGGATTTTTTCAGGACTCACATTAAGCCTGTTTGGGCTAGGAAAGCTTCGCCTTGAAAGTGAAGCTGGCGCCGGCAATATCGCCGCTCAAAATGTGTTGAAATTGCGACAAGACTCGAGTTTTCTTTTAACGACTCTTCTTTGGGGAAATGTTTCAGTTAACACATTATTGGCCTTGCTGACAGAATCTGTTATGTCTGGTGTCAACGCTTTTTTTTTTACGACATTTGTGATTACATTCTTTGGTGAAATTTTTCCTCAAGCATGGTTTTCTCGTAATGCTTTAAAAGTTGGCAGCGCCTTAACTCCACTGGTTAAATTATTCCAATTATTATTTTACCCACTAGCGAGGCCTTCCGGAATGATTTTAGACAGGTGGTTAGGGCCAGAAGGGCTACACTTTTTTTCTGAGGAAACTCTTAAAGTACTACTACGTAAACATATAAACTCATCGGAAACGGAAATTGAAAAATTTGAGGGAATGGGGGCGCTTAATTTCCTCAAAATGGATGACTTATCAATAACCGAGGAAGGTGAAGCAGTTCATCCAGACAGTATTTTCCAATTGCCGTTGAAACTAGATCTTCCGGAATTTCCTCCACTTAAAAGTACTGAATTTGCAAACATTATAAAAAAATTAAGTCTATGTCCGGTCAAATGGGGGATTTTTTTGAATGAAGAAAATGAACCTGTTTTAGTTATAGATACTGACGGCTATATAAAGGCCTTTTATTCTGGTTTATTAAAGGAACCCTATCAATATTGTCATCGCCCCATAATTTTTAAAGATATAAATACAAAAATGGCAGATGTCATTTACCAGTTTAAGGTTTATGGCACAGATGCTGAGGATGACGTGATTAAACACGACATCGTGCTTTTATGGAGCGATAATATAAGAAAGGTTATTACAGGAGCAGATATACTTGGGCGGTTATTGCGTGGAATAGTGGAACAAGATAAAAAGTAAATGATACAAAGTTAATAAGGTACTCATTCCTCCTCCTTTTTATACAAATGGACATCTCTTTGTGGAAAGGGGATCGTCACATTATGTTCCTTTAGCTTTTCGTTCACCTTATGCATTAAATCACTATGAATCATAAATTTGTCAGAAGGCCTGTTGATCCACACTTTGAGGACAAAGTTTAAGCTACTATCACCAAATTCATTAAACCATACCTGGTATCCTGGTAAATCGAGAACGTCGATATTTTGGTCAGCAACTTCCTCCAGTATCTTTGAGACAAGATTTGTATCGGTACCATAGGCCACACCAACACGACATTTGATTGCGATGATATTGCCATTTAAAGTCCAATTAATTACTTTATTGGATAATATTTCTGAATTAGGGATGACAACGGAGGAGTTTTCCAGTGATTCAACTATTGTGCTCCTAATCCCGATATTCTTGACTTTAGAAAAAAAACCATTTACTTCAATAATATCGCCAACACGTATTGGCCGTTCAAAAAGTAAAATTACTCCGGAAATAAAATTACTGACAATATTTTGTAAACCAAAGCCAATCCCCACGCCTAGTGCACTGGCAAAAATGATAAGATTTTTATAGGTCGCACCCAGAATGGCCGCCCCAATACCAATATAAATAATCATTAGAGTGTATCGCAGAATAGCGGCAATATTTGGCGCATACTTTTTTGAAATATTATATTTACGCAAAAGAGCTGATTCCAAAGAGAACAAAATAAAAATATAGATGAAATGGATGATATAATAACTAATTATCAATTTGAGAGGTTTATCGATAGTGAGTCGATATTCACCTAGCGATAATAATGTTATCTCCCAAAAGTCAGCAAAGATATATATTGTGCTATGCCATGATTTGACCACAATCAAAATAATTGCCAGGACAAAGCTCATATTAAGAGCATTTCGGGCCAAAGAAATAAATTCAAGCTTTCTTTTTTCCTGTTGGGAAATTTTATTCTCTTTTCGAATCACGAGGTAATTTAAAATTTGATACGTGATCCAACCCAGTCCAAAGTAAGATATATTTTCAACGAGAACTGTTTGAATGGTATCACCCAGATAAGTAAAACCAATTATTTCTAAAATTGATGAAGCAAAAAATGCGACGGCAAAAAATATCATTACCCATTTTCCGGACCTCAGGGAAATCACGAACTCCTTATGGAGGTATTTTTGCTCATTAATTTTAAAATGAAAGCATAACTTAAAGAAACGATAACTGATGATGGCCAATAAGATACTATTGATAAAATAAATAAGACCGTTATCAAGCTCAAAGAAATTTTGGCCAGTTTTCGTGATGATAAAAATCATCATTGAGATTGGTTCAAAGGATATTTTATTTTTAATAGTCTTATTAAGTTCCTTGGTAAAGAAGTTGATTAATGGGTACGCAAGCCCCCACCACAAAAATGTAAAGAGAAAAATCGCGAGGCAATATCCTAAAACCACAGGATAACCTTGGTAGGGGCCATATGGTATTTCGCTTGGAACCAAAATCAAAAATGGAAATAAGACTAAGAAATAGCGTTTTTTTACACAAATGGCCAAAATTGAGGAAACGGAGGGGTCCAATAACTTTGCCTCCCTACTTAGAATCCATTTTTTAAAAAACTGACTGAGATAAGAAGTTATGGCCACCAATATAGCGACGAGAAAAAAACGATATAAGATCACTCCTTTGTTTTGCTGGATAAAGGGTAAAAACTCAAAGGATTGAGCTTCTTTAATAGGGCCTCGTATCTCCCTTATAAGGCCTTGAGAAGATTCAATTGGTTGAAGAAATACTGGATTAAGAGACCATTTGATGAGGTTGACATCGAGGCCTTTGCTTATTTTAGTGATAAGAAAGTTCTTCCATTGGTCCGTATCAGCACGGAATTTTTTCAAAAATGCTAAATGATCTTCAATTTTCTTTAATAAAATAAGAAGCCGGGCCTTATAGGCTTCGGACTCTGCGATCATTTCATTGAGGATATCTTGTTGAGTCGTAAGAGCTTTGGCCGCGGCTTCTTTATAGGAAATTGTTAATTGTTCAAGGACAGAGAGCAAATCCTTCATTTTTTCGTATTTTATTCCCGCCTCTTCAAACCACACGTTCGTCTCAACTTCTAGGCCTTCAAGCTCTTTGCGGTTTTTTTTAAATGCAATTTTACTCATACTGTTCGTGGTAAACGATGTAATTAAATCGCTAAATTTAATTTTAAACTCAAAAATACGGTCCTCTCTACTTTTCAATTGATTGATATAGGTATTTATAACGACGATTTCCGTATTAATTCCTATTAAGGTCTTTTGTTTGCTCTCTAGCTCAATTGAGGATAAGTTTGCAAAGGAATGACAAATACTCAGTATTAAGATTAGCGGAAGGATAAATTTGATCATAACTTTTCCTAGAAAGAGAATCGTTTTCAGGCACATGATAAATGGTTAATATGACCCATTTAGATAATAGGGCAAAAGGCAGGTAGCGTTATTTTTGGCGATTTTTCTGTGAGCGACGGTTAGTTACATATCCTTAATTTCGCCCCTTATCCATCTTGATTTATTTCCAAAACCCGGTGTACTATGCAAGTTCTCCATGGTTCATTTGTTCATGTTCTAGCTCATTTAATTTAAGGAATGATTGCAAACGACAGGCCAATCGGACAAAAATGAAAGGTGTAAAATGCATTTAGATCCTTATTTTCAAGAGGTGTCTCTCGTTCTTTTGATCATGTTAGCTCTCGGTGCGACATCTATATTATTGCGTATTCCCAGCGCGATCGGGTTTTTGATGGCTGGAGTCATTGTCGGCCCGGAAGTCCTATCAATCGTAACAAAAACATCTATCATCAATCACCTCGGTGCAGCTGGGGTAGTGCTGTTATTATTTTTTGTTGGTATGGAGCTTTCGTTACAAGACCTCATGAGGGAATGGAAAATTACCATTCTTGGGACACTTTTACAGATCTTTCTTAGTGTTATTTGTGTTCTGGGCGTGGGTCAATACTTGGATTGGCCAATATCCCGTTCGATACTTTTGGGGTTTGTGATCAGCTTAAGTAGCAGTGCGATGGTTATCAAATTATTAAAAGATAAAGGAATTTCCAAAACGAGAGTTGGCCGCGATGCTATGGCCATACTTATCTCTCAGGATATTTTCGTTGTCCCAATGCTTATTATTATCAGTTTTATGGGTCATGATAAATTGGACAGTATTCAAATAAGTAAACAGGTTTGTGGTATGCTTGGCCTGGGCCTTTTGATTTGGGGGTCAACTAAAATGGGCCATTTTAAATTACCTATGACCCATAATATAAGAAAAGATCGAGAAATTATTCTCTTATTCTGTCTTTCATTTTCTTTTGGACTTGCATTACTCAGTGGAATGGCGGAATTGTCCACCGCTTTGGGCGCCTTTATCGCAGGGGGGATCATTACCCAATTGAAGCTTGGGGAAATTTTTCATACATCATTATTGCCTTTTCAAATTGTGATGACCGCCATTTTTTTTTCATCCATTGGACTGCTCCTTGATATTGCTTTTTTTAGATCTCATTACATTATTATCTTATCTTTAACTTTGTTGGCCCTCGTCATAAATACTGTTATTAACGCATTTGTTTTAAAAATACTTGGTCGCACTTGGGGGGAGTCTTTGTTGGCCTCAAGTTACCTCTCCCAAGTGGGAGAGTTTAGTTTTATTCTGGCCGCCATAGGATTACAGCAAAATGTCATTAATGAATATTCGTATCAGCTCACAATATATATAATCTTTTTTAGTATTGTACTCACTCCCATTTGGGTTAAAATGGTTTCACTGGCAACCATAAAGATTGAAATGATCGAAAAATTGGCCATCGGCCAGCAAAGAGGGGAAGAATGAAAATTTACACTTTCTTAACATATTGCCTCCCGATCTTAATCGTTTCATGTTCCTTATGGCAAAACGGAAATGGGACCTCGGGCACCTCAGATAGCTTTAATCATGATGCTCAGCTCTCTGCTGAAAGAACCATCAAGATTTACCCCAAAAAAAGATTTAAAGGGGTAAAAGGAGTTTGTCTGATTAAAGCTAATAATAATTTCTTTGATAATTATTGCAATAAGATAAAATTATCTCTCATT
>JBFGZE010000019.1:0-43210 GCA_041586955.1 Bacteriovoracaceae bacterium | reverse complement strand
GCGAAAGTTGAACAAAGAAAAAATCAAATAAAAGCATTTGCCGTTGCCTACAATAATCGTATCGCCGGTCTCGTCGGTCAGCAGGAAATGATACTTGGCCAAATTAAATCACAAGTTATGAAAACGGCAGAGTTCATGAAAAGTATTTACCCTAATTCTGCTTATGAATTCCCAAAGGACCTTTTTGTCAAAATGCCTGAACCATCAAAGCACCCAGAGTTCGGAGTCGATATACGTGGAGGTGGCGGTAATGCAATATTCGAAGACCTCCCCAAAAAAATTGGACTTTTAAAGACTATGCTCAAAAAGCAAAAAAGCAAGGTTGATAAGAGCATCAACCAATACATCGCTACTGAAAAAAAATCGATTCAAAAGAACAAACGAATATGGGAAAAAATTAAAGATAATTGTAATGCACGCGAAAAAGATTTAGCATTGGCGTCTGCAGAAATGAATAAAGGAATGCAAAAGTCACAAGAAGAAATGGGTATTTTCTGTCGTAAATATGACCGTTTAAGAAAAAATCCTGCTGCAGGTTGTGGTGATAAATTTTCAGCTGAAGACCTCTTTGAGGATGCTTTAAAAGTGGCCAGCCGTATTAACCCAGAGGCCATCGAAGTTATCGGGGCCTATGCCGACTATTGCGCTCAATCTCAAAATGAGGCCGAAAAAGGAAGCGAAGACGAAGACTCAAATGATAAAGAAAACATTATTTCAAAATTATGTGTCGATAAAAATAATGAAGCAGATAAGGTCAATGCCCAAATCGCCAAAACAATGACCCAATATATACCAACTGATCTTGAAGACAAAATTAGCGAAGAGAAAATTAAGAATTGGATTGAGTCTGGCGACCCAGACGATATTACAAAAGATCTTAAAAAGATTGAGTCTAAACTTCATTTAACTAGTTTTGGTCGCGCCATTTTAGAATCTGCAGAACTCAATAACCAAAAAAGCACAAGACTAACCATTGAGGATCTAAAAAAAGTGATGGCCAAGCGCCTACTTGACATTAATGACACCACAGATACGGAAAAAGATATTTTTCAAAAACGCTTTAATTCACTTCTCGATGAAATTAAAGGTCAGGATTCATTTTGTTCCTCAAACGAAAGAGAGGCATTAGCAAAAGCAATTGAGCTATCGGCGAAGGGCGATGATCTTAAAAATAACTTTAAAGACGAATTAGAAAAACAAGACGAACCAGAATATTATAAAAAGGCCAGTCGTAGCCTCGCTTCTCTCCAAGGAGAATCTGCAATGGATCGCTTATCGGAGTTAGGCGAGCTAGGTGCAAGTGTCGCGTGTGTCGCGCAAGCTGAAAAACCGCGCTCCTTTCTCGATGAACTTGGTGAGTTTGATGCCGATATCCTTGGCGAAGAGGCCATGGAAAATTTTGATCGTTAGGAGATGACTTATTAAGGGGTCAAAAAATAACCCTATTTATCAAACGCTAGCGATAGGAGTACTCCTGTTGAGCACATCTGCATGTCTCAAACAAGATGCAAATAAAAACAAAAATGGCACTCGTGGTGGGGTTGCCAATAATTCAACCACCGTTGCCAACGGCCATGGTCGGATTCTAGAAGATAATCCCATTATTTTATCAGGAAAGAGTAATCTTTCCGAACATACCAACCTCAACCTCTACTTAAGGCCTGCACAAGAATATATTATAGATAGTCAATTTCTCATTGGACCTTGTACTGCTTATTCCTCTACGATAACTGATTGCTTTGAAGTCAGAAAGGATGCCAACTCTAGCTTAATGAGTTCCCTTTCTGGAAATAAATGGCCCTATAGCACCAATACGGAAGAATTTTTACAGGTGCAAACCTTCGGTCATATTCAGCGAATTACCAACACCTTCCATGATTATCTTCAATACGCTGCCACTCAGGCCAATCCTGGTGTTTTTCAAAAATATGAAACATCCATTTCACAAAATATTTATAATACAACCACTAACCCATTTTGGTTTGGGGCCAATAAATTAAAAGGTTATGCCAATTGTGATTTGGAGAATAATGCTTATTGGGATGCCTCCACTTTGACAATTTGTCTAGGGCATATCCCTTTAGATAAAACAGTTTTTTTCGCCCATGATAGCAGTATTATTTATCACGAGATGGGCCATGCTTTCAACCAGATCATGCTCAATACCCGGAACCTTGCGGCCAACGCCACATTGAATGCCGACCTTGGTTATCTTCAATATGATGAAGCCGGTTTAATTGGTGAAGGTATTTCAGATTACTTCAGCTATATGATGAATAAACGCACCCATATTGGAGAATGGGCCTTAGGTCGGTTCCTTAATGCGTCCCGTCCGATGCATGAAGATGACCCACTCCACGCTTCAGGTATCAGCAGCGATTCAGATTCTCGTTTAAGCTATCCTGAGCATGTCACTTACGATGCGAATAATTCCACACTCCCCTTTGCCGATGTCCATAATGGCGGCCAAATTATCTCCCATTTTCTTGTCGCTTTAACCGATAATATCAAGGATAATTGTGCTCTCACTGAGGACAATGCCATCAAAGAAGTGGTTTATCTTCTCATTGAAACATTTGGAGAACTAGGTGACCTTCAAGGGACGGCCAACGATATTTTGACCACTAATCGAAAAGTTAACTTAGGGAATGTGCACGATTCAGGTGCCTATACAACAATAGAAGGCGAAATCATAGCGGCGAGCTGGCTATCCACCGTTAATCCCATCAACCTTAGAAAATTTGTGCAAACACTTTCCAAATACATATCACTCAATCTAGGTAATGCCACACTCAATCGCTGTAATGGAGGTTCCTACTCTTTAGATAATATTGAGCAATTACTAGATCAATATGGCCTACTGCTCTTTAAAACATATAATGAAGATGGCAATGATGAAACCAATGGCCATAGTGGTACCCATAGCCCGATCTCTTCATTTAATAGGGTTAAAACGGTTTTAATCCCCAAAGATTTGCTCAAGCTTGACCCTCGTGAAAATGCGACTCTCGCCTTCATTCTTGATAAGGCCTCTGATATTAGGGAAGCCGTTCAATCAATGACGGCATCGGGTCAAGTTGCCTCAACAGATATTTCTTCAGAAATCGATCCTAATTTTGCTCATAATAATGGTAATAATAAAATTTCACCAGGTGAAGTCGTTGGTATTGCGTTGAACCTTTATAACGATTCTAATACCACCATGGGCGGGGTGCAATTATTAGGCAATGACTGGGACCATGCTCGGATCGATCCTAATGATTCAATCTTTAGGCCCTGCAATACTTTTGATGACGGATGGCCATTATCAACAGAAGGTGCTGCTGACTCGTCCGCGGAGACGAATATAGCAGGTGATTGCTCTTATACAAGCCAAAGTCATGGTGGAGAAGCGGCAGAAACCATGGCCCCGGTCTGCTTCGTTCAACTTAATAATAATAATTCAACAGAATGGGCGATACAGGCCCGTCTTAAAGATGAGATTGGCCTTAGCGCCACTAAATGTTTAGGAGGCAGTGCAAGTACCAATGATTGTTTTGCTCGTGTCATCAAGGGTGCAGATCAGGCCTATTATTCAAAGATTGATCCCAATAAAAGTTGGGCCGAAAGTATTGCTAACCCTGACGGTACGCCTCAAACCAAACTTGGAAATTTTCTCTTTTTAGAAGTATCCCCATGGACGCCGCCAGGAACAACTTTTCATTGTCGATTTCGTGCTCGATTTACCAATTGCGATGATTGCTTTACCGACTCTAATAATAACGATGATGATTACCTCGACCATGAATTTGATGGTGCAACCCCTTATAAACTGATTCATTTTGAATTTGTGGTAAACGATTGATATGAAAAACAAAAAAAAATTACTTCTTTGTATTTTTTGCGCCATAACAGGATTTGGAGTCTGGCATATCCAACAAGATCATACGCTTTATCAAGAACCAAAAGAAGTTTGGACAGAGTATAAATATAGTAAACAAGAAATAAATAAACGAATTCCCTCTTCAAAAGAATTAGAACGAAAAAAGATCCCTCATATCATAAAAAAACAAGATCAAGCGAAGAAAGTCGTCCTTAAAAAGAAGGATTGGGAAAAGGTTCTGGCCGCGAGCATTTTACGCTTTCAGCCCAAAGAAGACCAAATCTATATTAAAAAAGTAAAAACACATAAGGATAGCAATACAGGAAAGGTCACAGAAGAAGTGCAAATTATTCATCAACAAAGCAAAGGGATGCGATACTCCTACAAGGCCCTGGTTAACCCCATCACAGGTGCTATCCTTACCACCTGGGCCAAAACTCGTTATGAAACCTTGGCCAAACATCAAAAGGTTTTTTCCGCCCACCCCATGCAAATGGAATAAGACCTATGTTCGGCCTAAAAGTATCATTATCTAAACCTAAATCTCAAAGGGAAAGCTAATTGAAAGCCTAACTTCTTTTGTCGTGGTGTCTGTAATCGCGACAGTTTCTCCACTACTAGCGTCTGTACTTTCATCCAAATCAAAAGCACGGTATTCCAAATTTAGACTCATAAAAGGAAGTCCTGTAAAACCAAGCCCTAGGCCATGCCCACTCCCAGATATTTCATCTCCAATACCGGCACCGGCATCATCTTCGTAAACAGCATCAAGAAAATAACTTCCCCATATCCGCAATAAGGTAGGAAGATTATAGCCAATGAAAGCACCCATATACGAGCCCGCCCAATCATCCTTTGTCCCCAGAGGTATTCCGGCCGGAGCTTTATCAAGCTCAACGCCGTATGCACTGAGGCCGTATTCTGCACCAACCATAAATCCCATTGTTTGGTAACCTACCCGGGCACCATAATTAGGACCGGTCATTTTAATGCCAATTGCTCCCGATTCGTAAGCGCCCTGTGTGTATCCAATATAAGGTTCAACGAGGACTCCCGCCCGTGAAACATAAGGTATCATTAAAAGCAAAAATAAGACGAGGAACGATTTAAAAAGTGTCATAAAAGACCTCCATAGAATTGGTGGCCTCTGAAATCTCTCAACACTAGTTTGTCATGAATCTTGAGTAGAAAACAAGGAATAGAAAAAGTTGCTGCCCGCCCCCTTAACCTATTAGAAACAGGTCATTAAAAGGAAGGTATCATTACTTGAGAGGATGAAGGTCACAATCCACTTTAAATCTTTACCAAGCGGCGGACAACTTTCTTTAGATCAAAGAGCTTGTTATTTTTTGGCGAATAGGCCGCTAGTGGTTATCACTGAAAAAATACTTAAGACATAGAATTTTATATAATTGAGATTCTTGACCTCGATTCATTGAGCAATAATTGACCATCTCTAATGTCATTCCCGCAGCAACAAGTGCTCCTATTGCCTGTCGCTTTTTCTTTTTCATGGTTTTATCCATATATTGAGTAATATCACGTGAATAAATATCGAAGCGATGTTTCATTTGAATGTACTCACTTGCATGGTTCCCCTTAAAGGACAAGCTCTTCTCTAAAAATTCTTTAAAATATTTGTCAGATTCTGTCTCGGCCGAAAAGTTTTTTAAGTCTTTTAGAATCAATTTTTTTTCTTGTGTTGAGAGCTTACTAATGAAGCTCCACTCCATTGCCATCGCTCCCATTTCTTCAAGAAAAAAACCTTGTTGGGATTGTAAGAAATCTCCAATGCTTTTCAAAGAATGCCCTTCTGCTCTCAGGCCACGATATTGGGCCACATGAAATAATTCATGTAATTTTAAAAGGTCGACAAGCGGAGTATTGATAAACTGTGGCGGAACAGAAATCATAATATTCCCCACTTTATCATTAAGAGAAAATTCATAATAGGAATCGAAATGTCCTTCTTGAATGATTATTTTTTGTTCAACCGCAAGTAAGTGATCTTGTTCACGGGGAGGCAAACCACTCAGTAAATTATCTTTCAGAATATTATATAATGATTTAGATACTTCATCTTCCCCAGACCCCAGGTCCATTAATTGGGAAACCATAGGTTGGCGCCTGGTAAAGCGGCGTTGTCTTGAATCCATTTTTTTTAAGGTCTTTTGCATATCCCCAAAAAAAGCACTGCTTCCAAGGTAGCCGTCAGGCCTTTTCCCCAATAAAAAATCAAAAACTTTCAAACAACTTTCCTTCGCAGAATATTCCGCGGGCCGTCTTAGGCCTAGTTTCTGGCAATTGGTGAAGGCGAGAATTAAAGCAAAGGAAAATATTATAAATAGATATCGACTCATATTCAGCTTATCGGCAAGAAGGTGCGAAATTAAAGGTGGACAGTACCGGACCCATTTGCTCTATCTTCATGCTTTTCTATATAATGCAGGCAATTTAAGGAGGCCACTATGAAACTATATTATTCACCCCTTTCCACCTATTCCATGAAAACGCTTATTGGTTTATATGAAAAAGAAGTGGAGTTTGAAAAATGCCCGGTGGATCTTAGCAACCCCAAAGAGAAGCGCGAATATCGAGAAAAATACCCTATTGGTCGCCTCCCTTTATTGGAATTAGAAGACGGATATATTATTCCAGAATCATCAATAATTTTGGAATGGCTTGATCAAAATTATCCCTTCAATGCCCTTATCCCAGAAGGGGCAGAGATTAGCCGCCGCACACGTTTTTACGACCGCATGAATGATTTGTATTTAAATGATTCTATCTGCAATATCTTTTTCCAGGGCCTTAAGCCAGAGGCAGAACAAAATAAAAAGCTCATTGAAAAGTCTAAATATTATCTCGAAACTTGTTTTCGCGCTCTAAATAAAGAACTCGACGACAATGAATATTTAGTGGGTAATGAGTTTACCATGGCCGACTGTTCGGCCTTTCCCGCACTTTTCTATTGCCAAAAGTTCTACCCCTACGATCATTACCAAAATTTAGTTGAGTATGGGCGAAAATTAATGGACCGTCCCTCAGTTAAACTGGTTCTCGATGAAGTCTTTCCGGCACTTGAAAAATGGGAAAATGACCGTCGTAAATAAAACAATTTTAAATGCTATATTGGCCTAGAAGAACTCTAGGCCTGTTTAGCTTCAGTGATAAAAGATTGATAGGCATCTAGGCATTCAGGGTTGGCAACCGCCTCAATATTATCAATCCCCCTGCGGTTAATAATCCGAGAAATTGCAAGCTCCATTTTTTTTCCGGAACGAGTATAAGGTATGCCACCAACGGCATGAATCTCGCTCGGTACATGGCGTGGTGTTGTTCCTTTTTTAATAAGAGTTTTGATAGCAACCCTCCGTTCATCAGTGAGCTCTTCACCTTCTTTCATTTTAACAAAAAGGACAACATCAACTTCTCCATCTTTTTGCCGCCCCACACATATAGAGTCCTCGAGATAGGCCAATTGGGACGTTTGACGATAAATCTCCGCCGTCCCAATTCGTACCCCACCAGGGTTAAGTGTGGCATCAGATCGCCCAAAAACCTGCACTCCTCCACGGTCAGTTATGGTGATAAAATCACCATGGTGCCAGGTTTTAGGAAAGCGATTAAAATATGCGTTATTAAGGCGCTCATTATTATTATCATCCAGAAAGTAAATCGGGCGACTGGGAAAACTTTGGCGACAAACTAACTCTCCTTCATGATTAATGAGGGCCTGGCCTTGCTCATCGAAACATGCGACATCCATCCCAAGGCCGAGGCATTGAATCTCTCCACGATAAACAGGTAAAATAGGATTCCCCAACATAAAACAACCAATAATGTCGGTACCGCCACAAATAGAACTCACGCAGACATCTGATTTGATTTTTTCGTAAATAAAATCAAATTGCTCTGGGAGCAATGGAGCACCTGTACTCAAGATGGTTTTCAAGCTGGGCAATTCTAAATCATTATCATAACCACTATCCTCTAGAGCTTTAAGGAACTTAGGAGAAGTGCCAAAATAATCAATTTTTTCTTTTTCAATAAGCGAGAAGAATTCCTTTAAGCTGGGCCTCCCCGGACTCCCTTCATAGAGTATGACACAGGCACCAACTGCAAGCCCTGAAACCAACCAATTCCACATCATCCAACCACAGGTCGTGAAGTAAAATAAATTGTCACCTTTTTTGACATCAGTATGAAGCGCCAATTCTTTAATATGTTGAAGTAAGGTTCCACCAACCGAGTGGACAATACATTTTGGCCTCCCAGTAGTACCAGACGAATACATAATGTAGAGTGGATCGCTAAATTTCCGTTGATAATAAACCACTTCCTCCTGAGAGGATTGGAAATCCTCCCAAGCGACAACATGATCAATAGAGGATAGGTCTGGTTTTTTTCCTAGAAAGTCCACGACGATAATTTTTTCAAGGCCTGTTAACCGAGTAGAAATCTCCTTGATCTTAGGGATAAGATCATAATATTTCCCATTATATTCGTAGCCGGCAACGGTAACCAAAATTTTAGGTTTTGATTGCCCAAACCTGTCGACAACACCCTCCACACCAAAATCGGCAGAAGTAGAAGTAAAAACTCCTCCTAATCCAGTCGTCGCCAACATGGCGATAATTGTTTCAGGGATATTCGGCATATAACAAGCAAGAACATCATCAGCACCAAGATACTCTTGTAAACGACCCTGTAGGGAGGCCACTTTCTTAGAAAGCTCTCCATAAGTGATCTTACTCCCCTGTCCTGATTCATGAACAAAGTTAATGGCAAGGCCTTCACGGTCGCCGGCCTGTAAAAGGTTTTCAGCAAAGTTGAGTTTTGTTTGTGGAAACCAACCGTATTGAGAAAATCCAAAATCGTTACAAGCAGGTTCTAATTCCCCACTCCATTTAACACCAAAGTAAGAAATCACTTCACACCAAAAGTCTCCGCCATTTGAAACCGACCATTGGTGCAATTTCTGGTAGGAGGAAAAAGTTTGGCCAAATTTATTCTCAATATGCCGCTTAAACTTTGTTATCTGGCTTTCATCGATTCGCTTTTCGCTCGGTTTCCACAGAGGCCCCATACAGCAACCCTTTAAATTAATTCTTTTAATTTATTTTTACTTTGGTCTTCAACTTTGGCATGAAGAGAATTCCCATGGGCATCCATAGTCACCACAACAGGAAACTCCTCAACTGTTAATTCCCAGATGGCCTCTGGTGAGCCCAATTCCTTCAGATAAACATTATCTACTGTTTTAATTTTCTCAGCAAGAACCTGAGCGGCACCACCAATGGCATGAAAATAAACACAACCATATTCACGACAACCATCGAGAGTTTTCTGCCCCATGCCACCTTTGCCAATCACACCGACGATACCATGATCACGCATGACTTCCCATTGATAAGGCTCCTCACGAATTGAGGTGGTAGGACCAGCGGCCTTCACCTCATAATTACCAAACTTGTCTTCAATAACGACTGGACCGCAATGATAAATAATTTGGTTATTAAGATCGACAGGAGATGGATTACCTTCATGTAAATATTTATGAACGGCATCACGACCTGTAAATAATTTACCGGTGATCAAGACCATATCGCCAACTTTCAACTCGCGAACGGCCTCTTTGCTAAAAGGATAATCAAGTCTTTTCATTATTTACTCCCTAGTAAAGCCATTTGGCGATTTTATTGTCTGATTTAAGAGCGACCCCTTGGCGACGATAGGCCCAGCACATATAACTCACACTCACAAAGAAACTTGCGGGGAGACGATTTAATGTACCAATTTTACAACCAAGAAGAGTCGTTTTGCCGCCAAAACCCATTGGTCCAATGCCTAATTTATTGGCCGTCTCAACAATCTCCTTTTCCAATTTGGCAAGGTCGGGATGAGAATTTGTATCATCTAAATCTCTTAATAATTCTTCTTTAGAAGTCACATACCCGCTGCCACGGTCACCACCAATAGTGACACCAAGGACCCCTGGTCCACAACCTTTCCCCTGCGCCTGAACAATTGCGTCGAGGATAACTTTACGAACACCATCTAAATCACGGCCAGCTTCTAGGGCAGTATTAGGAAGTGAGTACTGGGCACCAACGTTTTCACAGCCCCCACCCTTAAGCATCATACGCACTTCAATTGTTTTTTTATTATGCTGGTGAAAGTGAATATCAGGATGGCCTGGGCCAACATTCATACATTTATTTTCACCAGTCAGAGAATCAACTGAGTTTTGTCTCAAAAAACCAACTTCCGTGGCCTTTTTAATTGCCTTATGAACGACCTTGGTAAAACCTTTTTGGTCGAAACCGATGGGGTGATTCACCCAAAAAAGAACTGTTCCAGTGTCCTGGCATAAAGGTTGGGATTTCTTTTTCGCTAAAGCGATATTCGCCTTGATAATATTCATCGCATACTCAGCAGTAGTATTGGCCTCTTCGCGATCCAGGGCCTCTAAAACGACTTTTTGAACATCATCAGGAATAATAGTTGAAGTTACTCGAATGAGTTCTAGCATGCTATCAAATAGCTGATTATTAGGTTTGGCCTTTTGAGAGACCTTTTTGATTGTTTTTTTATTGGTATCTTTTGCTGATTTTTGAGTCGCCTTTTTAACCGTTTTTTTGGCAACTTTCTTAGTCGCTTTCTTGGCCACTTTCTTAGCCGCTTTCTTGGCCACTTTTTTAGTTGCTTTTTTTGCCACTTTTTTAGTCGATTTCTTGGTCGCCTTTTTCGTCACTTTTTTATTCACTTTCTTGGCCACTTTCTTAGCCGCCTTCTTGGCCACTTTCTTAGCAGCCTTCTTTGCCGTTTTCTTTGCCGTTTTTTTGGCAACATTTTTTGTTGCTTTTTTCCCTATCTTTTTCTTATTCAGAACCTTTTTTTTAGCAATTTTCTTTTTTGTCATAGAGCATTATCCTTGTTCAACACTTTAAATTAAAGGAATTATACAAAGGCTTTGTTTTCTTGTCATGCCGTATGTATGTTAGGAACATGATTTCTTTAGCGGGTTTGAACCCAGAACAACGCCAGGCGGCAGAAACCATTGAAGGACCGGTTCTTATTTTGGCCGGTGCCGGTAGTGGTAAGACCCGTACCCTTACTTATCGTATCGCCCATATGATCGATAATTTAGAAATTAACCCCAAAGAAATTTTGGGAGTCAGTTTTACCAATAAGGCCGCTAAAGAAATGCGCGAGCGTGTTATCGGACTTCTTGGCAAGCGTAAGAGTCGGGGTATTAGCTTGGCAACCTTCCACTCTCTCGGTGTTAAGATTCTACGTCAAGAAATCCACCATTTAGGCTACGAGAAAAACTTTACGATTTATGATTCCTCAGACCAATTAGGAATTATCCGAGACGGATTGCGTAACTATAAGGCCGACAAAAAATTTGATCCTAAAATTATTCATTCCCGTATTGGTTATCTTAAAAATCGCGGTATTGGCCCACAGGAATTTACTGAAGGTCCTTTATTGGACCCTGAATCCCCCAATGATGCGGCCAGCGAGTTTATTTACCATTTCTACCAAGATAAACTGCGTTTTTTTAACGCCATCGATTTTGATGATATCCTTTTTTTAATGGTAAAATTATTTAAACAATTCCCAGAAATTGCCCGTAAGTATTCTGAAAAATTTCGTTATATTATGATTGATGAGTACCAAGATACCAATGGCCTGCAATTTGACTTGGTCACTTCCTTAACGAGCACTCATGAAAACCTCTGTGTGGTCGGTGATGACGATCAGTCGATCTATTCTTTTCGTGGTGCCGATATTAGTAATATCCTCAACTTTGAAAAACAATTCCCCAATGCCAAGGTCGTTAAATTAGAACAAAACTACCGCTCCGGTCAGGAGATTCTTGACTTGGCCAATGAGGTTATTAAATTAAATACAAATCGACGAGAAAAGAAATTATGGAGTCAAAAAACGGCCAACAAACCGATTCTATGGTCTACTGCCGATTCTGACCACGAGGCCCAGATTGTCGTTGAAGATATTGTTCAACACCAATCCAGTGGCGGCCATTTAGGAGATATCGCTATCCTCTACCGCAATAAATCACAAACCCAAATTTTTGAAGATGAATTGCGTATGAGTCAGGTACCCTATACAGTTTTAGGCGGCCAAAAGTTTTATGAGAAAAAAGAGGTGAAAGACCTTATTGCCTATATGTGCGTTATTCTCAATCCTAAAGATGAAATGAGTCTTAGGCGTATACTCAATGTGCCCAACCGTGGAATTGGGACGGCCACGCTTGAAAAATATCTCAAAAACGCGGCCGAAACTAAAACTCATCTTTATGCCGCGATGAAGGATCGGCCAGATGTCGATCCCAAGAGACAAGCGCATATCTCAGAGTTTACTCGCTTAATCGATCATTATCATCAAAAGTTTGATCAAGTCAGTCTGCCCGAAGCAATTTCCTCCCTAGTCGAAGAAATTCAATACTTGGCCTTTATTGAAAAAAATTATGATAATGCCAAACAGGCAGATCGCCGCAAAAACGATATTATGCATTTTATAGAATCCGCCGAGCGCTTCGTTAAATATAATGACAAACACGCCACTCTTAAAAACTTTGTGGAAAGGCTATTACTCCAAGATAGTCAGGACCAAAAGGAAGACGACGAGGACGACGACGATATCCGCAAAAATGAAGTGACAATGATGACCATGCATTCTTCAAAAGGACTCGAATTTGATAAGGTCTATATGGTGGGAACTGAAGAAGAATTACTCCCTTCTAAAAAAACGATTTCCCTAGGACAGGATATTAATGAGGAAAGACGCCTTTGCTACGTAGGAATTACCCGTGCTAAAGAAAAGCTTATTATGACTTATTGTAAAGAACGCAAAATTTACGGTAAAAATATGTCCCGCTTTAAATCTCGCTTTTTAATTGACTTGGAAGATTTTTATATTGAACAAGACCGTACAACTTTCGGCCATATGTCAGAAGAGGAAGCGGACCAATATAAAAGTAATTTCTTTTCAGGTCTGCTTGAAAGTCTCGATGCCTAATTCTTCTCAAGAGGAACCTTGCCGATACCTTCAATCACAAGAGTACGGCGGCTAAGCCCAGGAATAAGGCTTATAAAAACATCTCCAAAGTCTTTTTCAAACGTTACATGTAGGCCCTCAATATCTTCGCAGCGCAGACCTTTTTTCTTAATCATTTCCACTAACCAAACTCGTTGTTCAGAGCTAAAACCCCTACCCCAAATATGTTCACGAAAGCGGAAATCCCGCGCCCTTCCTTCCTCAATATACCAATCCCCTTTAAAGGACTTACAGCCTCTTGTTTTCACCAAGTAATGGTGAGAACAACTCGATAGAATGATAAAGCTAAGGCAAAAAACGATCAGTTTCACGACTATTCACTCCAAAGGCGTTAATTTTATAATGGATAGGAGTATAAAATCCTAAACTTATGATAGACCGAAAGATATCCCACCCCGTTAAATATTCAGTGATAGAAACATTAGCAGCACTGCGAAGACCTTTCTCTTGCAATAATTCATCTAGATAGACAGTATTGCGATAAGGTAAACTCCCCCATAAATAAAAGGGGACTTCATGATCAATTTCAATTTTTGTTTGGTGGTACTCTTGTGGCCGAATGGAAATCGGAATTTTACCATTACTTTTGATAAGAGTACGAGAACAAGAACAAATAAAGAGACCAAAGGCGATCAATAAGAAACGCATCAATTATTCTCCTTTAAACTCAGGTGCCCTTTTTTCACGCATGGCCTTAAGGCCTTCAAAATGGTCATTTGTTCGTTGAGTAATCCCTTGATAGGTGGACATCATTTCAAGGACCGTCGCAAGGTCCTGACGGTATGATAATTTGAGTGCCTTTTTACTTAATTGGCTGGCATAAGGGCCACGGGCGGCAATCTTTTGCGCCAGGGCCAGTCCTTCTTTTACCAAATCACTTTTAGCAACCAGATAGTTGATGAGACCCCACTCCAGGGCCTTTTGAGCATTAATAATCTCACCTGTTAATGTCATTTCCATCGCCCGTGGCAGGCCAATCACACGACTAAGAAAATAACCTCCACCATCACCTGGAACAAGGTTAAGACCGGTAAAAGTTTCGCCAAATTTTGCCTGATCAGTGGCAAGCCGTATGTCACACATACAACTAAGATCCAGACCGGCACCGATCGCAGCCCCTTGGACTAAGGCAATAATGGGCTTATCCATACGTTCTATGGTGCGAGGTATTTCTTGAATCCCCCATTGGTACCGCCGGCGAAGAGCGAATGAATCACCTTCAAACATTCCCTCCTGTTTCTCCATATCTTTAATATTTCCGCCAGCGCAAAATGAGCGACCGTTGGCCTGTAATATAATGACTCGTATATCATCCTTTAATTCACATTGAATAAGAGCATCGACGAGAGCGGGAATAGTGTCCCCATCAAGGGCATTATGGGTATCTGGTCGATTCAGAGTAATTGTGCCAATGCCACCCTCAAAATCTAAATATACAGGTTCGGTCATAAAACTTCCTATTTTTTCTTCGCCTGATAGGCCTGGTGAAATTTAGAAGGTGATACTTTATTTAATTTTTTAAGAATAAAACTAGATGCCTTGACCAATTTGTCCATATCAACGCCGCAATTAATTCCCAGTTTTTCGGCCAAATAGACCAGGTCTTCTGTCGCAACATTACCTGTCGCACCAACAGCATAAGGACAACCGCCCAGTCCTCCAGCAGAAGAATCGAACTTATAATAGCCCAAAATTAGAGCTTTATGGATGTTGACCAATGCCATGCCCCTGGTGTCGTGAAAGTGAAGAGCAATGCGTGATGAAGGTATTTGATTGCGCGCCATCACGGCCAATGTTTTTTCAATTAATAAAGGGTGGGCCACGCCAATAGTGTCACCTACAGAGACCTCATAACAGCCCCAAGATAATAATTCTTGGGTAATTGTCACCAATTTCTCAATACTAGACTCACCTTCATAGGGACAGCCAAAAGCGGTGGAGACATAACCCCGTACTCTTAGGTTTTCAGCACGCGCTTTGGCAACGACCGGACCTAAGCGCTCTAAACTTTCTTTAACTGTCGCATTAATATTTTTCTGATTAAACGTATCGCTGGTTGCTGTAAAGACAGCGATATCTTTGACTCCATGATCAATGGCACTTTCAAGGCCCTTCATATTGGGAACAAGACAAGGGTAATGTCCATCCTCAAATTCTTTGGTTTTTACCAATTTTTTCATTAGCTCACTGGCATCACCCATTTGAGGTATCCGATCTGGCCGCACAAAGCTGGTCGCTTCAATCGTTTTAAGGCCAGATTCGCGTAATAATTGAATAAATTTAACCTTATCATTAGTTTCCAGAACTGCTTCTTCGTTCTGTAAACCGTCTCTTGGACCGACTTCAATGATTTCCATGCTTGATGGATAATTTAATGAGCTCATGCTTGATCCTTCAGTTCAACCAATTGGACACCACCATCTACGAGGTCACCTTCTTTATATAAAATCTTTTCAACAGTTGCCGCCATAACCGCTTTAATCGTATGCTCCATTTTCATGGCCTCCATCACGATCAGAGATTCACCTGCTGCAACTTGATCGCCTTTCTGTACCAAAACTTGTAAAATTTTACCGGGCATCGGGCTCACTAAGGACCCCTCTTCTTCATGCTTTGCAGATTTACGAAATTTCGTTTCAACAAGTAGATCCTTCTCACCGAGTAGACCTTTCCCATGAGCGTAAGGAAAACGCATTTGCCGGCCATCAATATCTAAATGGACGACTCCTGGAGTTAGGGTAGGCAGTAATTGGGCACGTATTTCCTGATCGCCCAGTGCTATAATCAAAGTTTGACCCTCTTTTTTAAGATCAAATTCACAAACTTCATTATTAATACGCATTTTCTTTTTCATAAAGGCCTCTAATTCCTAAAACCATGTAAGTGCGCCCAAGGAGTCTGGTCAACTTTTTGCTTAGTCTCTGGTCCGCTACTATCGGCGCTGCTAGAAAGGACACCAAGTGCACAGGCAATCATTTTTTCCTCATTCGTTAATGGGACATGGCCAAGGTCACCTTCATAAGTGGAGACAAAGTGGGTCAAAGTATTTCCTTTGATAAACTCCGGGTGTTTTAAAATCCGCAATAAATATTCACGGTTAGTTTTGACTCCAATAAAAGGGTAATCCTTTAACGCCTCTATCAATTTAAGACGAGCATCCTCACGATCAACACCATAAGAAATCAACTTGGCCAACATAGGATCAAAATTAACGGAAACTTCATTGCCATTAACCAGACCAATATCCAATCGGCAATCACCATTGGTCTGGCCAATAGATTCAATCACACCAATGGATGGCAAAAAATTATTATCAGGGTCTTCAGCGTAAAGACGAACTTCAATAGCGTGGCCTGCTTGTCTAAGGTCTTCTTGCTTAAACGGCAGAGCTTGCCCTTGGGCCACTTGGATTTGAAGCTTCACGAGGTCAAGTCCCGTGACAAATTCCGTAACAGGATGTTCAACTTGTAAACGAGTATTCATTTCAAGAAAATAATAACTTCCATCAAGATCCAGGATATATTCAATCGTTCCGGCACCAACATAATTAATATGAGAAGCAATCGTGACAGCATCTTGGGCCATTTTTTCTCGTAGCTCGGGTGTCAGGACAGAGGATGGACTCTCCTCCACCATTTTTTGGTGCCGTCTTTGAATAGAGCATTCCCTCTCAAATAAATGATAATGATTCCCTAGTTGGTCACTAATCACTTGAATCTCGATATGGCGTGGGGATGTAATATATCGCTCTAAGAGAACGATATCATCACCAAATGCATTCATCGCCTCGCGCTTCGCTGCCGCTAATTCAGTTTCAAATTGCTCCCAATCATTAACGACCCGCATACCTTTTCCCCCACCTCCAGCTGATGCTTTAATAAGAAGGGGGAGACCAATTTTCTTGGCCTCTTGAAAAAGAAACTCATGATCCTGCTTATCTCCATGATAACCGGGAATAAGAGGAACCCCAATTTCTTCCATTAATTGTTTAGATGCCTTTTTATCACCCATGAGGGTCATATTCTCGGCCGTCGGTCCAATTAAAATTAATTCATTTTTAGCGACTAATCGGGCAAAAGCGGCATTCTCAGAGAGAAAACCATAACCCGGATGAATCGCATCCACGTTATACTTTTTGGCGATGGCAATAATTTTTTCTTGATTGAGATAAGTCTCGGCCAAATTACCGTCCCCAAGATTAACTGAAAAATCGGCCAATAAGCGATGGGGATAATCAGCTTCTACCGGGGTAAAAAGGGTAACCACTTCGATCCCCATTTCTCGACAAGAGCGAATCACTCGGCAAGCAATCTCGCCTCTATTCGCCATTAAGATCCGCTTAATTGTTCTATTCTTACTCATACTTGCCACTCCGCCGGTCTTTTTTCCAAGAGGGCCTTCATCCCCTCTTGGCCTTCAGCTGAAACTCGCATCTTTGCGATGGTCCCTACGGTGAAATCATTCATCTGTTCGTTAATTCCCTGTGGAAGACGAGTCATCACGCCAGCGATTAACGCCTTGGCCTCTTTTTGGGCATTGGGACCAACAGCTAAAAACTCTGTGATCAATTCCTCGCTCCGTTTTTGCCAATCGGCAATAGCGCACACTTCATGGACAAGACCCATATTAAGAGCACGAGGGGCCTTAAAAATGGCGCCGTGAAGAAAACTTGCACGCGCCTGACTTTCTCCAATTTTAGCAATGACAAATGGAGAGATGACTGCAGGAACAAGACCTAATCGGACTTCAGTAAAACCAATTTTTGCGTTCTCCTGAGCGAGAACATAATCACAACAGGCCAAGAGTCCAGCACCACCACCTAAAGCAGCACCATTTTGTAAAGCAATGACAGGCCTTGGAAAAAGGTTAATACTATTAAATAGATCCACCAACAAAAAGCTGTCCTGGCGATTTTCCTCATGGGAATAATCGACCATTTTTTTCATCCAATTAAGGTCGGCACCGGCACAAAAAGATTTTCCAGCGCCCGTTAAGACCACAACCCTCGTTTGGGAACATTTTTTTAAATCTTCAAAGGCGTTAATCAATAATTGGATTAATTCGTCATTAAACGCATTATGAATTTGAGGTCTATTAAGCGTGAGGTAAGTCACGCCCTTCGTTTTATTTTTGTCAATTAATAATAATGGTTCATTCATAAAAAACCTACATTCTAAAAACACCAAATTGAGGCTCTTCAATTGGTGTATTTAAGGTTGCACTCAAGGCCAATCCAAGAATATCACGGGTATCACCTGGCTCAATGATACCGTCATCCCATAGCCTTGCCGTTGAATAATATGCGGAGCCTTCTTTTTCATATTTATCAAGAATCGGTTGTTTAAAGTCCGCTTCTTCTTTTGCTGTCATGATCTTCCCGCCACGGGCCTTAAGTCCATCCTGACGAACAGTGGCCAAAACACCTGCCGCCTGCTCTCCACCCATAACGGAGATACGAGCATTAGGCCACATCCATAAAAAACGCGGATCATAGGCCCGGCCACACATCCCGTAATTACCAGCTCCAAAAGAGCCACCAATGATCACGGTTAATTTAGGAACGTTAACAGTAGACACAGCGGTCACCATCTTTGCCCCGTGCTTAGCGATACCTTCACTTTCGTATTTTTTTCCCACCATAAAACCGGTGATATTTTGTAAAAAGAGAAGAGGAATTTTCCGCTGGCCACAAAGTTCAATAAAATGGGCACCCTTTTGAGCGGATTCCGAAAATAAAATACCATTATTGGCGACAATCCCCACTGAAAATCCATGGATACGAGCAAAACCACAGACTAAAGTAGTGCCATACTTTGCCTTGAACTCGTGGAACTCAGAACCATCAACCAAGCGAGTGATCACTTCTCGAATATCAAATGGTGTGCGCGTATCCGCAGGAACCACTCCATATAATTCTTGAGGTGAAAAAATTGGTCTCTCAACAACCTTCATTTCCTTTTGGCCCAATAAAGCGCCGGCTGAACGATAATTAAGATTTTCAACAATATTGCGACACATATCCATCGCTTCTTCTTCTGTCTCAGCAAAATGATCCGCGACTCCTGATTCTTGAGTGTGAACCCGAGCACCACCAAGTTCTTCTGCGCTCACCTCTTCTCCGGTCGCCGCCTTCACGAGAGGAGGTCCGGCCAAGAAGATTGTTCCATTACCTTTAACAATAATAGACTCATCTGCCATTGCTGGCACATAAGCACCACCAGCGGTGCAAGATCCACAGACCACAGCAATTTGGGGTATCCCCTTTGCTGACATTTGCGCCTGATTATAAAAGATGCGACCAAAATGATCTTTATCGGGAAAGACCTCATCTTGCATCGGTAAAAATGCACCACCAGAGTCGACTAAATAAATACAAGGTAAGCGATTCTTTAATGCCACCTCTTGAGCACGTAAATGCTTCTTAACAGTAATGGGAAAATAGGTACCTCCCTTCACAGTTGCATCGTTGGCGACAAATAAACACTCAACACCATGAACCCGACCGATACCAGTAATAATACCCGCAGATGGAACATCAATTCCTTCATACAGCTCGTGCCCGGCCAAGGCCGATAATTCAATAAAGGGAGAACCCTCATCTAATATTTGGTCAATCCGTTCACGTGGTAGAGACTTGCCGCGGCCATGATGGCGCTCAACGGCCTTTTCACCGCCACCTTTTTTGACAAGATCCAAGCGCTCACGCAATTCGTCCCGTAAAGCATGATGAAATTTTTGATTTTCTTTAAAGTCACTCGATTGCGAATTAATTTTCGATTCAATGATATCCATAAATACCCTCAGTTATATGGCGGTCATTATGCCAGAAACTGAGGGATAACGTCCATTGATTCGCGGATCTTTCGTAACTAACGCCGAGAGTCTAGAAAACGAATCATATGGTGGCAATCGACGGCCATGATTTGCATGAGAGCAGGACCAATATTCTTTTTCTGCTGCAAGTAATTATTAATTTTATAGGCCCATAAAGGCGCTAATAATGAAGTCATAGGGTGAGCGGTGGTGGGAATGAGATCTTTGATCAAATCTTTTTTGCGATGTCTGACTTGCTGCCACAAAAGTGGCCCAAATGCCCATAGAAAACTTTCTCTAAGTCCATTATTCAACCTCAGTGCGTTAAGTTGCGCCGTTTTCGTTTTACATCCCTCAAGAAAGACCTTCGTTAATTGCAATTTATCATTTGGGGCCAGTGCGGCCAGCCAGGCCTTCGCCAGACCTAATCCTAAAAGCCTGTGCAATTGATCCTCTTGAATATCGTGAAGAGGATTAATGCCAACCAGAAGATGATGACCCCATAATTTTAAGCTTGGGGCCTTATCCTTAGGCCACCAGACAAAAAAGACTTTTTGTCCTTTAACAATTTTAGGTTGATGGCCCAATAGCTTGGTTAGGCGCTTACGATAGTTCGCCCATTTTTTCTTAACAAGACGCTTTTCATGATCTTTTAAATTTTTGCGAAATTGAGCACTCTCTCCCATAAAATGGGATAATTGTTTTTGAAAACGTTTAATAATGCTTTTAAAAAATTCGATCTCCTGCTCAGTATAGGAGCCTTTTAAAAGTGGAAAAACATCATTAAGTGTCCGTGCCTTAATAAACGCTTGATCAAAAGTACCCCATGGTTGCCGCTCAGAGGCAATCAAAAAGGTTTCCGTATTAGATATTTGACTCAAGCTCTTTTGCCGTAAATTAGAATAGCGATCTAAAAAGCGTAAATCGTCTTGAGTCAATTGCCCAAACTTCGCTTTGAACGCCTCCCGATAAGTCCCTGTCATTTGCGGATGCCATTTGGCAAGCTGATCCAGAAAATGAAGAACATCCACTGGAGCAGAATAAGTAAGGGTACTCTTGGCAAGAGATAGGGAAGAGAAAAGTAGGGCCCAAAGAATAATTATTTTTTTCATAACCCCATTGTTTCAAGGGCCGACCACGAAAGCAAGGGTCAAACTTTTATTTTTTGCCATTTTCTTCGCAACCACATATGCCCCAGAATTAATGTTAAAAGGGCACGATAAATCATTTGAAAAACCCAAATAAAAAGTAATCCTTTCCCAAAAACAACGCCACCAATGTAGGCAATTGGTAAAAAGAAAAGCCATTGAGTGGAAATGCTCACAATACTGACTCGTTTACTATCTCCAGCACCGAGGAGCGTTTGCTGTAAAACCAGTCCTATACTATCAAACCATAAAACCATTCCCGTAATCCGCAAAGGCGTAATGGCCAAGGCAACTGTTGCGTCATTAGTAAGAAAAAGTCCCAAGGTCCAGGAGGGGAAAAAGACCAACGGTAAACTTAAAACAAAAATGGCCATGCCCGCCAATAGAGAGATATCGATCCCCCAAGAAAAAGCTGCTTCATAATTTTTCTCTCCCAGGGATTGACCCACCAAGCTGGCGCCGGCAAGACCTAAACCTAAAGATGGTAAAATCATGACAAGCATAATGGTAATCATAATATTAGAGGCCGCTAATTCTGCAGTGCCCACCTTACCGACAATCCAATATAGCGCGGTTAGGCCAGAGGCAAAAAAGAATTGCTGAATCCCCGTTGGCAGGGACAATTTAAGCATTTGAACCATTAGACCCTTTTCAAAACCGGCCTTAAGGAAACTAAGTTTCGAAGCAATTTTAATACCAGAAAAGAAATAAAGAAGACTACCCATTCCCATACTAAGCATACTACCCCAAGCCGCCCCTTCGACACCCAGCGCGGGAAAAGGCCCGAGTCCAAAAATGAGGACGGCATTGAGAAGAGCATTAAGGATATGCATTAAGAGCAGAGTTTTAAAATAAACCTGGGCCTGATTAATTCCACTAAAAAATCCACGAAAAGCAAAATTAAAGCCGACAAAGACAGTCCCTAATATGCGAATACGATAATATGACAAACCGAATTGAATAACCTGTGGGTCATCATTTAAATAGGGAAATAAAAAGGGTGCCGAAAACCAAAGAACAAAGGTCAACGGGATGGCCATGGAAGCCGTTAAAAGAAGCCCATGGTTAAGTACTCGTCCACTGTCTGTCCGCCCCTCTCCAAACCGGCGAGCGGTAATGGCCTGAACCCCAATTGCGAGACCAATAATAAATGCCTGGCCCATAAAGGTAAAGAAGCCACCAATGCCAGTTGCAGCGAGGGCCGCATCCCCAAGACGTCCCACCATAAGAGCGTCCACTAAATTGAGGATATTTTGTGACATCATCCCACCAATTAAAGGCAGGGCCAGCTTCATAATTATGCGAATTCGCTGTATAGAAAGGGACATTCTATAGTTTTAAATTATCCCTAAGCTTTTGGCCAAGTTTAGTTTTTGGCCTTTTCAATAAGAGAATTAAGATCTTTTACTTTGATTCGCCGGTGTGCCGGCCTTTGAACCTTGCTTTTCTTCTTGACCTTAGCGTTATTTTGACCTTTCATCTTAGGCCTAATTCGCACCAAAACCTTTTTCAGGAGCGGTTGGCCATTTTTATCTTTTTTAGGCCTACCAGTCTTCTGATCCAGGATATACTCATAGCGATAAACTTCATTGGCCAATTTAACCAAAACAGGACGGCCGCCATTTTTGGCCAATTGCTCCTGTACTTGGCCTTCGCTTTTGACTTGAATTGCAGTAGATATTTCTTTAGAAGTCAATTGAATGGATCTTAGGCGATTGGACTGATTATTGGGGCGTTGTGGTGCGACCTTCGCCAGGCGACTTAGATCAGAAGAGTTCGCCGCTCGCGAATAGGACGCTGATTGAATCGTTCGACGCCCAAATTCCCTTTGTGGTGCCTTATATTGGGATCCTATCGGGTTATTATATTTTTCGGTCTGTGCCACTTGATAGGGAATCCTGCTAGCATTATTGTTTTTTGACCTAAGGGCTTCTTTTAATTTATTAATTTCAGCATGTAGCCGTGTAAATTCCGCCTGATCGACGTTGTTCATTTTTGGCGGCTTCCCCTTACCTTTAGATTTCTTTTTATCATTGGCGAGATTTTTTTTCTCTAGTTCTTCTTCTTTTTTAGTTTTTGATTCGTACTTTTCAATTAATTTTTTTTGCTTTTCTTCAAGTGAATTAAGCTTTTCTAGTAGCATTTTCTCATAATCGGATAAATTTTCTTTTGGTACTTGTAAGGTGGCCTCTTTTGATTTGAGATTATTGCCCTTAGACTGATTGGCCTCATCAATGAGACGTGAATTCTCGTAGGAATTAAACGCTTCAAAGTAGCCAGCATTGTGATCAATAATAGGTCCGTCCTCTAATCTTTGAGAACCTCTTCCCTCCCCTAATTGATTCTCATCACTCATGCCATTGGAGCGATTGCGGCGTGGTGAACTATCTGTGTTAAACGTTTTCTTAGGTGAGGCCATCTTATTCACCATTTCTTGAAAAGCATCTGTTTTAGAAAAATTTGTTTTACTGGCCACTTTAGTTCCAGTTTGAAAATAAACATTACTCGGTTGAGATTTTTGACTCGGCAATCGGCCCTCTGCAACATCAGGAAGCAAGATCGATTTCTCAAGTTGCGCATTAAATCCCGGTGATTTATCGGCACATAGGTATTGAGGAAAATCATTGACGACTTTATTCATTGATTTATCAGTAATGGCCCATTCCATATCATTGACGCAAAAGCCACGTCGATCCTTATTACCATCTAAGGCCATGCAACTCACCATGCCAACATTATGCTGAAGAACTTCAACGGCGACACCTTTTTTATCCGCCAATTCTTCGAAAAAATCTTCCCCCATCCAATTAATTAAATCCTCAAAAAAGCTGGCATTCAATTTATTCTGACTCCCTTTTTCACAAACTTGAGCGAGTTGGTCCATGGCCTGCGCGCAATCATTGAAGGACTTGACAAAACCATGGTGGTAAAGGGAATCCCATGCATCATCGATAGTTAATTGACGATCTTTATTTTGGTTTTTCAAGATACCCAATTCTTTCGCCAGAATCCCATTGATATAGTCTAATTGGGCCTTGGGATTCTCCTTTTTTTTGAGCGCATCATAAATAAAGGGATTATGGGTTTTAACATAATCGATGATAGCTCGTTCTTCATGAGATAATCGGCCACTAGACTTTCGTTGCTGGGCCTTTTGCAGAGCTACTAAAAAGTCCTTGCGATCACTCTCAAATTGTTTATGACGATTTTTAAAAAATTCAATTTCTTTATCTGAAAACTTATTATCCGCGATTATTTTTTGCTTATCACTCTCACTTGCATAATCCTTTTGTCCAAAAACAGTGGTAAAGAAGTTGAGAGAGAAAGGATTTACTTTTTCTGGTGCATCACCTGTACCAGTTTTTGCCCAATCATCAGCAATCACAATATTTAAATTATTATTAACATTTTGTGAGACCTCTGATGAAATCCCCTTTATAAGGTGAGCTTCACTATTAATTTGATATATATTCTCTTGGTGCATTGGTAAATGCATTAACTCAGGGTTAGATGAGTTGCGAGGGGTATGATCTTTTAACTTAGCATTAAGATAGTTTAGTCCTTGATCTGTACAACTTTTATTTTCAACTCTCTTTTGCATAAAAGTATTAATATTTCCAGAAATGCAGGAGAATCCAATCTCATAAACATTCTTTCTTGGAGCAATTTTTTTGGCTATAACCTCAAAGTTACCATAGCGGTCAATCGTACGCTGTGAGAGAGGGTTATCAACTAGCGCCCTTTGCATACGGGCCGCTCTTTTGTATTTACCAATGGCATTAGCAGTTAGCACATCAGCATAATCGTCCTTTAATTCATTTAAAAAATCGTGAGTAGCCTTAAGTTGCTTGGCCGTTAATTTCCCACCCTGTTCAAGTTTCGTATTTTCTTTCATGCACTGACAATACTTGGCCGGATTATCACGGCGACCATTATCATTAACACAAAATCTTTCATAAATAGGAGTGACACCTCCGAGAATACTTTCCATATTAGAAAAGTCAAAGACCGATTGCCTACAGCTTGTCCCAGAAGACGTTGATACTTCTTGAATATCGATATCCGTAAAAGTACCAGTTTTTAGTTTACGATCCCCATAGGGATAATATTTAGATTCGCGTGCCGATTGGGGTAATTTGGAGCGCACTGGCCAACCTTTGAGGGTAAAGTCGGCAACATCTTTTGCAGGGTTTTTTACCTCCATATTGAGATAAGGTCCCAAACGTTTTTCGCCCTTTGCATTGATAGTTGTTTGACCAAAAATTTGGCCATGCAAAAATACAAAAATAATTAAAAAATGACTCATCAATCTCATTCTCTCAAATACCTCTGCCTCTCGCATCGGAAGATCGGGGCATTAACTTGAGTAAAACAGTTCGAAACATCATTATAATTAGAATGATAAAAAAAGGCCTTCTCTTTTAGAAAAACTCTATATATTCAATGAATTAGAGATTACTAAAAGGTCATTAGACTGCCCCATTTTTAGGTAAAATGAGATATTTAGGGAATAAGGTTTTCCTCCCTTAATTTTTGTTTATGGGCCTGAATCGTTTTTAAAGCATAGCTGTGAAGTCTGGACGGTATTTTTGAATAGATCGTCTGTAAAATCCCATCATCATCCATTCCCTCTTTTACTAATTCTAAGATTTTTTTCTCACGCATTTTCCGATGCTTGAGAGTCTTTTCTACCTTATGGATACCACCGACAATGATACCATGAGACGGGATGACAAATTTAGGTTTTAAGTCCATTACCATCTTTAGCGATTTAAAATAATCACCCATATGGCCCTCGGGTGCACCAATGACGACCGTTCCAATAGTTTGAATGAGGTCGCCAGCTAAAAACCAATGACGATTGCGAGGGGCCAAGGCCAATTGACCTTTATCATGGCCAGGTACCGCAAAGACATCAACTTCTTGCCCTAAACTATGAGTCAGGACTTCACCATCTCTTGTATATTGAATTTCTATTCCATCGAAATAATTGACGCCCCAGCGATCAATAATCAATTGATGTGTGATTTCTCCTAGAATGATAGGAACTTGCAGCTCTTTGGCCATTTGAGGTGCTCTCTCATGATGATCGGGATGATGATGAGTCAGAAAAATGGCCTTAATAGAAAATGGTTTTAAACTCCGTAAAAGCTTATCATATTCCCGTTGGTCTTGTGGTGATGGGTCGATCAGTAACTCTTCTCCTTCATCACCAATCAGAAAACAATTGGTTCGATTGGCAGGGGGAAAAGTATGAGAAAGAGGAAGGAATTGGCGAACGCCACAGAGTGACTCTATCATCGGAACTTCTTCTTCTTCATCATGGGGTAGGGTCAAATCCAATAGACGATTTCCATAATCACCACATGCTAAGGCCTTAATCAGGGTAACAGTCGGAGGTACCGCTAAAATTTTGGCCTGGTTATATTTCTTAAGAAAATCATTGGCGGTCCGCCAGCCCCACCAGGCCGCTTCATTTTCGTCAACTGTTAGATTAGGTTTATTTTTCAAACGGATTAAATAAAAATAGGCCTTATAGCGGTAAGGATTAAACTCAGGCGTAATCGCAATTCCTAAAAGAGACATCCCTATTATTTCTTGTTTTTCTTCGAGTTCCAATAAATCAATATCCAATTCTTCATTCATTTCACGTACTAAAGCGTTCATGAGATGACCTGGAAATTGAGATAAAAACTTCCCACCGATCGTATCATGCCCATCTGTCCGATCGACTTTGCCCCCAGGGAACGAGGAATAACCAGGAAAGGCGCGCAGGTAATTCTGTCTTCTGATTAAAAATATTTTATCATCGACCATAAAAATGGCCGAGGCAGTATTAATCATTGTGCCTCCAGGCCAATTTTTCCAAGATCTCGATCAATTGTTAACGTTTTTATTTTTTGCAGCCAAGGGATGCCCAAGTTAATCGCAACATTATTATCAAAAAGAGGAGAGAACTTCTTATGTGTGATCAATTCTTTTTGATTAAAGGGTAAACCGCAGTTTTTTAAAGTTCTTTCTAAATTATTATCAATTCCCGCCGGCATATTTTTATAATAAATATCCCCGTAAACTTGGGACCCACTGTCAATACGTAAACGTATACCCTGACATTCAAATTCTAAGCTTTGAATTCGATCGGAAAACTCTCGAACTAAGGGAAAAACCCTCCCCTTGAGAGTTGCATTTTTAGTCAATAATAATTGGCGACCTTTTATTTTCCAGCTCATATTATGACGGCTTAAAAAGGCCATGCCAAGAACACCTGCTCCCTTTAAGGCCAAGAGCCGATGACCATAAAGCCCACGTATAGGAGAGATATCTTGCCCCTGCAAATGGAGTTTATTTTTCTCCAATAAATAGGCAGAAGTTGATTTGTTATGAACACCACTAATAATCTTTAAGTCGAGAACTCTAAATTCGTTAGTATTAAAAACTAAACTCTCCGGCCAATAATTATCCATCGCCCCAGTATCAATAATATAGAAATGATTTTCTTTTGTATTACTGATTCCGTAATGACCATTCTTCATCATTAAAGAAAATCTATGTTCGTATTTTGAGGGACCTAAAATAGGGTAAACACCAAAATCCATTTGCCCTAAAAACTGTAGACTCCCTTCTTGATCGAAATTAATAATAGACGGTATGTGCTTTAGAATCAATTTGCCCAATAATAAGGGAGAAAGCGACTGCCAAATGACTTGTCGGTCTTTAACTCCCCTACCAGACCAAGATTTGGCCTTCTCTAAACCTTTTGGAATATCCTGACAAAGTCCCCATGTCATTGCGGCCTTTAATTTACGGCCCATTTGGAGTTTTTGCCACTGTGATTTAACTTCTATTGGAATCATTACCATTAATTTTTTGGACTGTGGGCAAAGAACTTTAAACCGCTGACCAAAATCAACTTCTAAAGATGTTTTTGCCAGGGGTAAATTTTCCAATTGAGTAAAAGCAGTTTGAAAAACGCCCTTTTTAATTTGACCTAAGATGGCCTTTGTCTCTTGAATGACATAATTTTTGGCACTACTTGGAAGATAAGTCCTTAGGCGCAATAAATTGGCCAAGGCAATTTCTTTATCTTTAATGGAGCAAAAAAGATCCGGACAAAGTCGATAAATCGCCCAATAGATCTCCTTTTCATCCAACCATTGTCCCATACCTCGCCAATTTTTGAGTAAATCGATGAATGGGTGTATTTTTTTCTCCATCAATTTGGCCTTCTCTAACTCACCAGCTTTTTCAAAAGACGCCACTTTATCACTTAAGATCAATAATTCTTTCTCTAAACTGCTTCCCTTAACTGCTCTTTTTTGCGGGGCCAAAGGGTGATCGACAGCCTCGTGTTGCAATAGATGAAGGTATTCATGAAAGCAATCAATCCGACCAGCGTCTTTTTTAAAGAGAACCCACTTTTGTTGATAGTCTACCCAGGCCATTTTAGTGGACGAGTTAAAGGATTGATAATCAGAATTTCCGGCCACTTGTTTCGCCTTTTCTCCAATACCTAAGCGGTAGCCCTTCTTTTTTAATTCTTTAAAGCATTGAGTTTTATCACGGGAGGCCAATTCAATAAAAGTCTTGCGAGAAATAATGAGACCTGTACAAAACTTTATTTTCTCACCATTTATTTCGGGGACACAATCAAGCGCCGAGCGCAAATCTTGCGCCATCGCATTGGACAGGGTTCCGATATCGGCGCGCCCCATAATTGGCAAAAAGAAAAAAAATACCAGGACAAGAGACCACTTTTTTATCATATTCGGGCGGCCTTCTCGTAGCGAACTTCGCGATAACCTTTAATATTTTCTACCCCATTTAATAATTCATAATGGCGTTCGGAATCCTCTCGGTGATATTCGTTCATAATCAAATGACGAATATTACCGGCAATGTCCTTTTCTTTGCTATGCCAACCGGCCAAAACAAAACGTAAAAAGCGGAAATGACGCATCGACTTCACCATCCATTCTTTGGGGCTTAAATCAAACTCTAACTTATATTTGCCAAAACTAAATTTAGGTCGATTAATGTAGGAAACAAAAAAACGATGACCAAGATGGCCATAGGCCTTACGATCTTTAAACTTTTTAAGGGGTGAGACCATCAAATGAGCGACAAAAACCTCATCTTTCACCCAATAAGTTCGCGCCAAAGTTCTTAAGGCAACCTCCCAATGTTGTTCCTCATACAATTGAGTGAGAGTTCTTGCCTCTTTAATAAAGTCCTCGATGTTCGTACCTCGATCATAAAGATAAATATCATGTAAATAACGGGCGAGATAATCTCTCTTAATCTTGGGAAAGGTTTTTTCAAGCGTTGCCAAATTGCGATCGAAGGCCTTCATGATAAAGCCCTTTGCCTGCCAAGGGAGAAAACTGTCTTCTAAACTTCTTTTAATTAACTCGATAACCTTCGGCCCTTTATTCGCTTTGGCCAGGGTATGGATAAAATCTTCATCACCTTCAATATAAACTTTACGGCCCAAGGTAAAAGCATGCCAATTATTATCAAACTCCTCCTTACGCATCGTCTTTTCAAAGGCCGACTTCATATTGCTCAAAGAAAAAGGCAAACGGCCACTTTGAAAGGCGACACCAAGACACATCGCCGAAGCATAAACTGCTTTACCAAAAACCTCTTGACATAAATCCTTCATGGCATAAAGGGCGACTCGATCTTTCAGGGTGTCTTTTAAAGATTGGCGCAATCGATGCTCATCAAGAGGTGGTCCTTCTTCACCGTAATCCAACATAATACTTAACGGTATTTGAAATTTTTTATCGGCTAGACAAACCCCATCCTTTCCTAAAAAGGCCAATTGATTAGCAGCATCCAATAAGTCAGGAGAGAGCAAAAGGTCTGCCGTACCAAGAGGTGTAACAGCGCCGTAGGACTTACCTTTCTTAAAAATTGAAAGGTGACCTGTAACATTTCCATTTCGTTGTGCCAGCCCTTTTTGATCTACGAATTTAAAGTCTAGATCCATTCGACCGTTCATATCGCGACTGGCCTCGGCCAATACCCGAGAAATAGTTGTGACGCCCGAACCACCAACACCTGTAACCACAATACGAAGATCCTGACCTCTGGCCAAATCATCAAATGACTTGACAGGACTTGGTAGCGTTAAGGACTCTTCGTTAAAAATAATTTCATTACTATTGGTATATTTAGTTGGGTGGTATTCCAAGACTTCGACTAATTCAAAACTAGGACAGGCCTTTAACTTAGTACAATAACTATCTGAAACACATATTTGGGGATCGATTTGAACTTTAGACCCATAAGCATCAAAGGTTTTTGTTAACCCCGGACAACCTGTACTCTCTACACAAACACGGCAATCTTCACAGGCATCAGTATTAATCTGATAAAATTTTTGAAGTGGTATCGTCTCATCTTTGGCAAATAACTTTCTCTCTTTTGATTTGCGGCGTCCATGAAAAGTCAGACCACATTCTTTATTAGAAATAATGACTTTTGTTCCGTCTTTAACCATCATCTCATCGAGAAGATTTTTATAAAAATAGCGATCGCTCGGATTGACCTCGACACAAACATCGACCCCTAAGGCGCGTACGGCATGGAGGATATCTTGTTTGGGTCTCACCTTACCTTCGACACTTAGCCCGGTACGTGGAGTCATTTGATGCCCAGTCATAGCAGTATTATCATTATCCAGAAGAATATAGGTAATATTATGGCCAGATTGGACTGAGTTTGAAATATCGGTAATTCCCGAGTGAAAAAAAGTTGAATCTCCCATTAAAACGACGGACGGATTGTCGGTAAACATATCCATCCCCGCCCCCAAGGCACCACCTTGGCCCATGGCCGAAAGGTTATGCATCTCTTTGAATGGTGGCAAAAAGGAGAGGCTATAACAACCGACATCCCCATGTGAAATTAATTGAATCCCCTTCTTCTCTAAATCGCTCCGTAAATCTTTAAGTAAACTTAATGTTTCCCTATGTGGACAGCCGGGGCAAAAAGTCGGTAGGCGCATGGGTAAGGACTCAGTTAAAGTGGTCACCTCAAATTGAAGGTCACGGCAGGGATTCTTTCCCAACAAGGTTAAAGCGCGCGCCAAACGCTCCTGAATAATCTCAAAATTAAGTCCACCACTTGCAGGAAAACCTATTTCCGTTTCCTGGCCGCTTTGAGTAAACTCTTTACCCAATACTTTAAGGTTTAAACCCCATTCCTGTATTTTTGCACGTAATTCATTTTCCAAAAACCCCCGCTTCTCTTCGATCACAATCAGCGAGTCTAATTGTTTGAGGTAAGGATAGATCAGGTCTTTAACCATTGGGTAAGAGCAGCCCACTTTATAAAGGGACAAAGAATCAAGATATTGCCCCTCTTCCATAACCTGCTTCACAGTCTCAAAAATGACACCGCTAGAAATGACCCCTATATGTGAATTTTCATCACCAAATATTTGATCCAGTTTTAAATCTTTTAATACTTTTTCAACTAGCGGAAACCGCTCTTTCACTAAACGATGATCGGCCATTAAGGAGTTAGGAGGGACCATGACATTTTTAGCAAGATCAAAGCTTTTCGGATCCATGGTCTTTTTTTGGCCATCGACCGGAAGCGGTTCACCAACCTCTACTCGTCCTCCGCCCTCGGCCAAATAAGTCGTCAAGAGAATACCTTGATATAAGCTGGTACGTCGGGAAATATGTAGGGCCTTTTTCATCCAATCTTTAAGCTCTTGAGGGTTGGATGGCTCTAAAAAGGGAATATGAAGGTGTTTAAATAAATAGCGAGAATCTGCGGCGGTAGAAGTCGATAAAGACCAAGGGTCATCACCTACGGCGACAACTACTCCAGGCATAACTTCTTCGCCCGTTTCCGGATCTTTAAAGGGCGCCCCAGGGTTAGCAAAATTTCCAACAGATAGTGCATCTGCTGCCACATGCAGCCCCATCGACTTCATTGCAACTAAGCAATCTCGGCCTGCTTGCTTGGCACCTGAGGCCATCGCAGCGGCATTGGCCTCAGAATTCGCAATCACGACCCGAATCCCTTTCTGTTCAAATTCTTGGCGTCGCTTATAGAGAATATTAAAATAATCTGCCAAAGGTGAACCTGGATAGCCAGTGTACAGAGAAAACCCTGCTTCAAGGCCACCCTGAATAATCAATTCATTGCCATTAAGAATTTGTGTCGTCACGAAAATATCCCCTAGTTTTGAGCACTTATCCTATCCAATAGGCAGTCCCTTGTCTAAACGAAGGGAGTCATTTAAGCCTATTTTTGGGGAGTTAGACAATATTTTTTTCTCTGTAAAAATGCGAATGCCCTTTATAATACAAAAAAGATTTCCTCGGAGGAGAAATGAAACTATTTTGGATCCTAAGCATTTTATGCATCAGCTTTTCAACCAGTGCCAATCCAGTTTGTCCTGAGAAATTCAAATGCCAAAAGATTACCAACAAGGTGCAAAAAAAAACTTGCTTGGAGCAGAAAAGGGCCTGTCACCAGAAGCGACGACAAGTCAAAATGTCTGCCAAAAGAAAACAATTTAAAAAAATGAAGGCCTTGCGTAAAAAAGATAAAATCGCCTATTTCAAAAAGAAAATCGCAATACTCAAAACTCGTCAAAATAAAATTCAAAAACGTATTACTGAAATTGAAAAAAAGTTGGCCGCCGAACATTCCAAACCCAAGTCCAAGGTCAAATCCAAATCCAAATCCAAATCCAAATCCAAATCCAAAGTGCAATCCAAGGTTAGGGCCAAGGTCAAAACCTAATAATCAAGCCAATGAGGCCTTAGCAATGAGGCCTCATTATTCATAATGATTAGCACAAACGGCCAAGCATTCATCCTTTTCATAAGATCGGGAATAGATGACCCCCTCTTTATTCGCCCGTAGATCATCCCAATCAGGTGTGCCAAAACCCAGGCCATCCCAAAATTCTTTAAGGGCGCCGGCGGCAAGAACATCCAGGGCCGGGCAATAATGGGCCAATTGGCAGCTAATTGTACAATGCTGAGTTTTATCTTTAAGGCCCTTTGGCAGTTCGCGAATCAGTCCCGGTCCGTAAATTAAAGAGCATACGACCTTTTCGCGGGCCTGAAGGGGCGAGGCCATAATAAGAATAAGAATGAGGACAAATAAACAACAGCAAATATATTTCATAAGGCCCTCTCCTGATCATCTAATAAGTCATTATTTAAAGTCGGCTGGAAGTCTATAAATTTAAGCGCTTAGATGCAAGCTATGAAAATCTTTTAAGTCGCTTGGCAAAGAATGCTGCATGGTGATAGCGTCACCCACCCTCAATGCAAAATGCCATTGAGCGAAGATTAATGGAGAATCTATGCATCAATTAATAAAAAAAGTAGTGTTAACCAGTGCCCTCCCCCTAGTGCTCACCAATTGTGGAGTTGAACAAACCAAGCAAAAAGCACTTGAGGTTAAAAAGACATCCATTGTCGGTGGGACTTATAATAGTAAATCTCCTGTCGAATTACTAAAAGCTGTCGTTGGTATAGCGCGTAGTGATAATAGGACTTGCACCGGAACTCTTATTGACCAGAATACAGTATTTACAGCGGCCCATTGTATCCTTCCTACTCTCTCTGATCGGGAGCGCCAGACTCTCCTCAATAGAATGAAAAAACTCTACGCTGATCGAAATCTAGAATTAACTCAAGGTAGACTTTATAGGACCGCAAAACTGACCATGAATGCTCATGCAGAAACAGTTAAAAGAAGTTTAACTGTTTATACTGGCAATGGCGATAAAGGGAGTACCCTAAGCAAGATGGAAAGTATAAACGCGATCAAAGTTGCGACAATTCAACTCTCACGCTCCTATGTTGATAACAGCATTAATTTTTTGGCCTTTGGTATTCGCCCAGCTTTAAACCCTCATATCGATTGGGCGATCTTAAAATTAGAAACTCCCCTCGTAGGTATCAAGCCTATTCCCATGTTATCGAATTTCGAAGTTCTTGATGCCGTCAATAAAAAATCAAAGATTGTCATTGCTGGTTTTGGCCTGGAAATGGATCGTCGCTATCTGAATGCTATCCGTAAAAACCGCCGCCAGGCCTGGAACTTATACCAAGAGACAGGAAAAAAAGACGATGAAGTAAAGTATGAGTATTATCAACAGCAATACCAAGCAGCTCAAGCGAAAGTTAATAACTCTGGTCGAAAAAAATATCTGCAATTAAATAAATTAAATGATAACCCAATTGACGATATCACCGAGATCCTTGTCGTTGGAAAAACGGTTAATCATTATAATTCTGGTGGCTGTAACGGCGATAGTGGAGGCCCTACTTTTATCCATACATCGGGCGGACTCAAACTGATTGGCAATATGATTGCAGTCAATGTCTGTGGCAACCTCACTTATATTGGTCTGCATGGCATAGAGTCTGTGAGTCCTGAAAATGCCTATAAATATTAAAATTAAAGCTCCCTCCTGGGAGCTTTGTTTTTAGGCCGAAGGGCCATTATCTCTTTTTTCTTCAAGCTCTAATTTTTCCGCATATTGTTCCGCTTCCAATTCAAGGTATTGAATTAATTCATCAAGTTTTTGGGTATAAAGCTTATAAAAGGCCGGGTCTATCGGCTCACCTTTTTTCATACGAAACCATAGTTCATTCACAAAGAGTCTTAGCTTTTGCACCCTCTCTGGTTCTGTTTTGGGAAAAATATCCTTATGAGTAATTTCTACGGTCATCCTAACCTCCTCAATTGGTTTGTGGCCCCAAAAGGAATCATCCATAATCCCTATCTAGCGGAGCTTTTGGCCTCATCGTGAGGCCTCCTATGTGTCATGAATCCTTATTTCACGCTGTGTGCCAAAACAGTTTTATACTTTTCAAAAGGTTAGCTAGAGGTTGGGGCCAAAACTACACCCTATCCTGACCCCGGTGGTCATATATTCTCTCTTTTTAAATCTTTATTAAATTGATACAATAAATTTTAATGACAGCACAAAAGAGCGCTATTTATCATATTACCAATTCATTCCAAATCCAGGGTGGGATGGATTTTCGTCTTGAAAATCTTTGGCCAAAATTTTTGGAAGGCCTTGCTTTATCACAAAAGGAAGTGGGTTTTTACATACACTTCATGCTCTTATTACCTCAAAATTACCACTTGATGGTTTCAGGGCCAGAGGGCATATTGGAAAAAATTATTAATGGATTGCAAAGCTTTTTAACACATGAAACAAGACCCCATACCATTGCCTTTCCTTCCAACTTTAAATGGACTTTACTATTCGCCCATAATGCGATTTTCCAACTTAAAAACCAACTCATCAAGCATATCGAACATAACTCAT
The DNA here is from genome assembly GCA_041586955.1 of Bacteriovoracaceae bacterium. Classification (GTDB taxonomy): domain Bacteria; phylum Bdellovibrionota; class Bacteriovoracia; order Bacteriovoracales; family Bacteriovoracaceae; genus JBFGZE01. The sequence goes on along the minus strand of JBFGZE010000019.1, from coordinate 7,974 downwards.
TCGCCGATGATGGCCTTAGCTACCCCTATAGCACTCTCTATCATCAAATGAATAAAATTAACTTACCTTTTGAAATGGCCAAAAAAGATCAAATGATGGACTGTATAGAGGCTAAACAATTGGGTCGGCCTCAGGCCTAAGAATCAATTCTCCGCGCTCAACTTTGCGCTTCACCACATCCATAATTTTTTGATAAGAGGCCTGAGCATCGCGAGCGGGGATAGGCTTCCCTAAAAGAACTTCTTCAAGATCCCTTCTTAAGCGAGAGGGAAGATTATTTAGAAAATAATCTTTAATAGGGCCACCGCAAATACGTAAGGCCTGTCCTAGGTCAATCATTTCAACTTCTCTGAGAAATTCTGAGAGCATCTTTGGGGTCATATATTGAAGATCATCTAAAGTAATGAGGTACTCTTCGAGGAGTTGGGCCATCTTCGGGTCTTTGGCCTGAATTAATTGAAATAAGCGCTCGCGATGTTGGGGGTCAAGGGCCTGTAAAATCTTAGCGGCCTCTTTCGCCCCACCTTTAAAATCGACCATTACCTAAGATAGGGGTCATCTTTTAATAAATGGTTTTGAACATAGTCCGTCACCGCTTCCTCTAACGACCGCATTTTGATTTGAGGAAAAGCTTTCGTCATTTTACTCATATCTGCTTGAGTATAATATTGGTACTGATCACGAATACTCTCTGGCATATCGATATATTCGATATTGGTTTCTCTACCCATCGCTTTAAAAGTCGCCTCTACCAAATCATAAAAGCTACGAGCTTGACCAGTTCCCATATTATAAATTCCAGATTTACCTTTCGCCTTTAATAAATGAACCATTGCCGCGACAACATCTTTGACATAAATAAAATCTCGCAATTGTTTACCATCTTCATAATCATCACGGTGAGATTTAAATAAACGAACCACTCCCCCATCATTAATTTGACCGAAGGCCTTATGCACCAAGGATCTCATCTCTCCTTTATGGTATTCATTCGGTCCAAACACATTGAAAAATTTAAGGCCATACCATTTAGGTGGCGTGCGACGTCTTCTTAAAACCCATTCATCAAATAATTGTTTGGAATAACCATAGGCATTGAGTGGCCTTAACTGTGGAAGGGTCTTTTGATTATCCTCGTAACCTAACTCGCCATTACCGTAGGTCGCAGCTGATGAGGCATAGATAAAGGGAATATCAAGTTCAGTACATATCTCAAAAAGATTTTTAGAAAAGTCGACATTGTTTTCCATCAGATAATCAACATTTCTTTCAGTGGTTGAAGAACAGGCCCCCATATGAAAAACCACCTCAATAGTCTCAAAAATATCTTCAAACTCAGGTCTGAATAATTCATCTGCCTGAATATATTCTTCAAATTTCACATTTCGCAGATTGCGCCATTTCTCACTACTTTTAAAACGATCGACCACAACGATGTCCTGGCGCCCCTCATCGTTTAAGGCCTTAATTAATGCTGAACCAATAAATCCCGCCCCACCTGTCACTAAAATCATTTGCTGCTCCCTTTTTCCTTAGAAAAAAGATAAAGACCCAAAAGGATCAATAAAAATAATATTTTGCCAGAATCTAACCAAACATAATGCTGGTGATAAATGGCCATTTCTTGTTCAAGATTTTCAATTCCACTATTTGTCGCCTCATAAATTCCCAGGGCGATAGTACTTAATTTCGGAATGAGGTAAAGTCCCTCCCAAAAGGTTGCCATTATCGTAATCAAACTTGCAAGTAGATGAATCCATGACCGTCTTTTGGGAATAAAAAAGAGCAGACCCAATAAAATGGCGCAGACCATTTCAATTAAATTCCACTTTTTAAACAGAATCATTGCTAAATTACCCGCTAAAGCGCGGTTGGGTACCGTTTGAAAGATAGTGGGAGCAATCACAAAGTCGACCACTAATAATCCGACGACCCAAGCTCCAATCAAGGGCCCCCAAAGTCTTTTTAGTATTTGTGTCATCATTATGAGTGCTGCCTCGCTAAGTAAGGATGGACAATCATAGCAACTGCTAAAATACCTAATTCAAACAATACAACAAGGGGAACCCAAAGCCCTAGCATGGTGACGACATCAGGAGGAGTAACCATAGCTGCGACAAAGGCGAACCCCACATAGACATAAGATCTTTTCTCACGAAGAGAATATTTCGTCACCAATCCCATAAAGCCGAGAATCAGTAGGACATTGGGTAATTGAAAAACAATTCCCAAAAAAACCAAAACCTTAATACAGAGGATAAGGTGATCTTTTAAACTAATCGTCGCCTGAACATCCCCAACCCCAAAGCTTAATAGCATCTCAAAGGTCAGTGGAAAGACAATAAAGTAACCAAAGGAGACCCCAAGGCAAAAGAGAAAAAATCCGACTAAAACAAATGGCCGCACGGCCTTAATTTCATAATCGTACAGCCCAGGCTTAATAAATTTCCAAATTTGGTAAAACCATAAAGGAGAAGAGACAATCAAGGATGCCCAAAAGGCGACTTGCAATTGACTAAGAACCTTATCAAGTAAACCGAGATAAACGATTTCGCCACTACTACTTTTCAAAGAATCACGTAGAGGCGATAGTAAGAACTCACTAATATGCTCTCCCAGGCCATAACAAACAAAAAAGGACACTGCGAGGATGATTAGACAATGAATCGCGATTTTCCGCAATTCTTCGAGATGATCGGTCAAACTCATTTCTTTCAAAATCTGCTCCAAAGCCTTGAGCCAAATGACAAGGGCGCTTACAATAGAAAAAGGAGGCTCCATGCATTATAAATGGTTTTTAATAGGATTGATACTATTTTCCCCTTTGGTACAGGCAAAATTAACGACGCCTAAAACCATTTTGGCCTGTCTCGGCCAGGAGGAATTAAATCTCCATCGCAATAAAACTCGCGGGCCTATTTATGACCTCAACCAAACATTTATCAGTGAATTGACTAGTGTAGTCGGGGTCAATATCAAAGAAGATGAGCTGCGCAAAATTTGTCGTTATAAACCATTTACACCCTCTGTCAATTTCCTCCGTTCCCTTTTGGTGCAAAGGGAAAAACTTTTTGCCCTCAATAAGATTAATCAGCAAAATGGAAAAGACGCCTATCGTATCCAGGTTGTGAAAGATCTCGTACAAAAGGGACCTCACTTAATGTTCCGCTACCTGGCCTATTTACAAGGACTAACCTCTCGCCATGATTGCCTACGCAAGCGAATTCCTAACCTCTATTCTTTCCTCGAAAAATATTATTTCCTCGAAAAAGATTATAGTATGACCCAATTAATTGATGATACCCAAAAAATTAATCTGCTTTTCAAAAAGCTCGAAAATTTCAACTCGATGGCAAAGGCCTGCGAAGAAGAACACCAGCTCCTTTTAAAGAAGGAATTATTAAAAACTCAAAAAGAATAAGTCCAGCCCATTTTCGGCCAAAACTCTTTGAGAAAGTTCGAATAATTGATGGGAAGAAGCAGGGCAATTTTTTAAAAATACTTTTTTGCCATCAACTCTTACCTCTTGGGGTAATTCAAGCTCAATTTCCTCAAAGTATTTTTGAACCTGTGGCCTGATGGCCTTAAGGATTTGTGCAGGGGTGAGGCCTTTGACTCGCATCCGCTTTTTATAAAAACGCATGGGGTCTGGTTGCTCCATTGACTTGAGATCATGAATAAATGTGAGGAGATCCGCCTTACAGCTACCGCAACCTGTTCCCGCCAATGTCTCATCATTAATAATGGTCAAATCAACTTTTTCCACTGAAGAAGCGAGAGTCCAAAGATCACCTTCAGTGATGCCAAAACAACGACAAATTTGTGGCCATATCTCTCCTTCCTCTTGAATATGCTTAAGAGAAAGGCCCAGGCCAAAAAAGTTTTGATACCATTGATGGAAAATTAAGACCGGAAAAAAATTATGATCATCTAAAACTTTAATTTTTTGATAGGAGGCAAGCGGTTGATTCCGTAGGCTCTCAGCAAATTCGGAAAACTCACAAGGACACGCCTGGTCTTTAAAATCAAATTGTAAACGGATAATTTTTTCTTTATGACGATCTAACTCAATGGACAATCTGCCGGGCCCTAGACGGGGTACCGTGAAGGAGAAATGCGAGGTGGGTATAAAAAAATTATCCACCAAATATAACCTCTTCTTCTTGTCTTAGGGTCAAGATTTCGTGGCCACTTTCAGTCACTAAAATAGTATGTTCAAATTGGGCCGACGCCTTGCCATCTTTGGTGACAACCGTCCAATTATCGGCCAAGACATTGCAGTGGCGCTTGCCCAAATTGATCATTGGCTCAATTGTAAATGTCATTCCAGGCTTTATTTCAGCGCCAGTTCCTTTTTTTGCAATATGAACAACCTGTGGCTCTTCATGGAATTCACGGCCTATGCCATGTCCACAATATTCTTCCACGACAGAGTAGCCATGATCATGAGCGATCTCGCCGATAATCGCACCAATATCACCAATTCGCGCGCCAGGACGTACTTGATTAATGCCCTCACGCATACATTTATAAGTCACTTCTGTTAGCTTTTTTAACTCATCGGAAACGTTGCCAACATAAAATGTTTTATTTGTGTCCCCGTGAAACCGGTTCAAATAAGTGGTGACATCAATATTTAATAAATCACCATCCTTGAGTATATCCTTTTTACTAGGAATTCCATGACAGATAACATGATTAAGAGATGTACAGACAGATTTGGGAAAGCCGTGATAATTGAGCGGAGAGGGATAGGCATCGTGATCCATAATATATTGGTGACAAAGATCATTTAATTCTAGAGTCGATACCCCAGGCTTAATAAAAGGTTCAATATACTCAAGAGTACTTTTCGCCAAAAGGCAGGTCGCCCTCATTAATTCTATTTCTCTTTTAGACTTGATTGAAATCATATTATTTTCTCTTTTGACATTTAATATTTTGTTCTACAGAATCGAGTCGCTCCTAGTCAAGCAAAGGCCTTAAATCATGATAATAAATTACAATGTGGCGCGACTTAGTACCTCCAGTTATTTTAGCGAAAATTTCCTAAATAAGGAAAAGGCCATCATGAGAAAAATTCCCTCGGTGCATTATTGCGGACTTGACCTTGCGCAAGATGAGTCGATGATTCTTTTAACCAATACCCATACTCAAGAAGAGCATATCACTCCTCAGACACTGCAACGTACCAAGCTCATTATCCATCCCAACTCTGGCCATGATAACTTTTCAAACGAATGGCTCAATAATCTCCCCTGTCCCTTTATACTAGGTAATCCAATCCGCTCCCAAGCGGTGACCCAGTACGTCATGGGCGTTCTTTTCCATCATTTTCAACCTATCCCCTGGCCTACACAGTGGGATCAAAAAAGACAATGGCCCAGACCCCTAATGGAGGACCTCAATATTCTACTTTTAGGCCAGGGTAGCATTGGTAGTATCCTCAAGAAGACTCTGTCTTCTCTCAATTGCCCTATCGATATTGTCGACCCTTATCAACCTGGTGTTGCAGACCGACCCCCGGTTGGCAAAACTTATGATGTCATTATTCTTTGCTGCGATAACCGCCAAGAAAATTTTCATTTTATCAATCAAGATTATTTGCAAGATAAACTAACTCACTCGGGTGTTCTCATCAATCCCGCACGCGGTGATTTTTATAGTGAAGAGACTCTAATAAACTTGGCCCAACATCATCCTGAGCGCCATTTTTATATTGATGTTTTTTCACAAGAGCCTAAAAACTTTGGCGACTTTAAACAATTCCCCAATATTCATCCCACCAGTCATATCGCTGGTGTTTACCAAAACTTAGAAGATAAATTATTGGCCTTTGAACAAAAAGTTATTTGGGATTTTACCCATTCGGACAGAGACGATTTTCTCCAAAAATATCAACAATTCCACCTCAATAAACGAGTTTTAATATGACAGATAAAAAGCTTATCCCTACGCTTAAGCACTTATTATGCCCTCCAGGAACAGGTGTTTTCACCGTTCACACCGCCAGAGAACGCAAGTCCGCCCTACACCAGAAAATGTATGGTACGGGGGAGCAAAATGAGGTGCAAAAAAAATGGCAGCAATCGCTTAATAATATTCAAGACGATCGCCCTGCACTTTTTGGAGTCTGTTCTGATTGTGGTGGAGGTATTCTTCGCGGCGCCAATTGGGGACCCTTATTTTTAAGACAAGAATTACTTAACAACCCGACTCTTCCAGATTATCAAGACCTTGGAGATGTCCGTGTGATTCCCCATTTATTACATGATAAATATTTAAATGATCAAACCATTCAAAATTGCCAGAAGGCCCTTTATTCCGAGGTAAACGATCTCCCTGTCTCCCCCCTTTCCATGACCGAAAGGGCACTCGATGATATTTACCAAGAACACCCTACTCTAAAGGTTCTTGGGCTTGGGGGCGACCACTCCGTCAGCTATCCTCTTGTTAAATCCTATTTAAAAAAGTCAAAAGTACTTGGAAAAAAAGCGGCAATTATTCATTTTGATGCCCATACTGACCTGCTCCATGAGCGCTTGGGAATTGACCTCTGTTTTGGTTCCTGGGCCACTCATATTTTAGATGACCTGGATTCTCCAGACCTTCTCATTCAATTAGGAATACGCTCAAGCGGAAAAGACCGTGGCCATTGGGAAAAGAAATTTTCCCATCAACAATATTGGACCGAAGAAATCAATCGACTCGGTGTTGAGGCCTTGGGCCAACAAATCAAAAATCATCTCCTTCAAAAAGGCGTCGATGAACTCTATATCAGCTTTGATATTGACGCCCTTGATGCGGCCTACGCCTCAGCAACGGGTACACCAGAAAGTGGCGGCCTGGCACCAGATCAATGTATCTCTCTTATCAAGATTTTGACAGAAGACATCCCCTTGACCGGAGCGGATTTAGTTGAAGTCGCGCCTTTTCTTGCAACTGAAGAACAAAGTGGTCCTGAGCCGACCACAACACTTTTGTCCGCACAAATGATTCTGTCAGTTTTCCTATCAAAAATGCATGGATAAGTTTAAAATGGCCTTATGACGATTATTAAATTTCCACCCTTAGAACTGGCCGACGAAAATGGTCTACTAGCAATTGGTGGGGATCTCGACATAGCTTCCTTAGAGTTAGCCTATAAATCGGGAATTTTTCCATGGCCCATTTCCGAAGAATACCCTCTCGCCTGGTTTTCTCCAGACCCGCGTGGTGTACTCCACTATGAAAACCTCCATATCGGTCGCTCTTTGAAAAAGGTACTCAAAGACTGCCCTTATGATATTCGCTTCAATACTAATTTTGAAAAAGTCATCCTCGCTTGCGCCAGCGTGCCCCGTAAAAACCAAGATACAACATGGATCACCCGAGAAGTTGTTCACGCTTATATCGACCTCTTTCGCCACAAAAAGGCATACTCGGTTGAAGCATATGATGGAGATGATTTAGTGGGCGGTGTGTACGGCGTTTGTATTGAGGGTATTATCTCTGGTGAATCGATGTTTCACTTCGCTCCCAACGCCTCTAAAGTCTGTCTCGTTTATCTCATGGAATTATTGCATGAGAGAGGGATTAATTGGATCGACACCCAAATGGTCACTGGTATTATTGCTTATCTCGGAGGGGCAGAAATTCCGAGAAAGGCCTATCTCGAGTGGTTGAGACAGCGTCATCAATTGTCCTATCAAGAAATCTTTAAATAATGGCCTCATTCTTTTAATAACTGGTGTATTTAAGTGGTGTTGAGCTCTAGGCCTAAGTACTCAAAGTTATAATAGGTTATAAAAATATCGATGTGTTTTTGGAGCTTATCGACTCGCTTGGTCGAACACCAAGTTTTACGCACCAGTCGATTGATGGAGTCACGAAACATTGCACAAGTGTGATTAAGAGTAAAAAGTGGATCGAAGCCTTTTTTCTTTAATTCCCCTTGGCCGCTTACACACGATCGTCCTCCTTCATATGTTTTAT
>JBFGZE010000018.1:0-44820 GCA_041586955.1 Bacteriovoracaceae bacterium | reverse complement strand
TGTCGTGGTTTTCGTTTTTGGATAGGCGTTGTTCCTTATGGCCAATGATGATGATTGGTCTTTGAGCAGGGGTGAGATTGAGTGTTTTCATCTTTAAAAGATGGGGAAGAGGAGCAGTATAAATCTGACTAGTTATGCTTTTAGGCGCCTCTAGAGGACTCAATGATAAGTGAAGAATTTGCTCCTGGCCTCCCTTTGCTAGTGCGGGCGAATAAGGAAGATGGAGGGTGAAAAACTCAATACCTTCTTTTAATTCTATCGTTTTATTTGTTCCGGTGATTTGTTCCCACTTATCACCAGGAAGACTTTGCAGGACTTTTAGCTTGAGGTGGAAAAGTCCCTGCACTATTGGCCATTTGAACAATTCTCCCTTTTCATTATAACGCCAAAAATGTGGGGTTAAAGCAATTTGAATGGAGCGTGTGTTAATGTTTTCTTTTTTGCTCTTGGGCATTGGTTGCCAGGCCATTTTTCCTAATTGCCAATGATTTTTTTTGTGTAAATGATTACCGGATTGGACCTTGGTTTGTTTTTGGTCGAACCGTAAATCGATTAAGGCCTTATTGTTTGTTATAAATGGGTTGATTAATAGAGGAATGGACACTTCGCCGTTATAAGGTGCCTGACCCTTTATGATAATAGGGTAATGACTATGTCGGTCTTCACCAAAAAGATTAAAAGGTACGAGGTCGTTAACCACGAGGCAGCCATCATTATCGGTTCTTTCTTGAGACTGTGAAAAAGGAGTTTGGATAGTAAAAATTTGTTGACGAATTTTATGAGTGAGGCCTTGATCTTCCAGACAAAAGGTGAGCTTTATATTAGCTTGATCGTGAATTTGTGGCCATTTGGAATACTTTCCTGATGAAAGAGTTTCAAGACTTTGAAATTGTGCCTTTTTGACGTCAAAGCTGGCGTGTCCCTGCATCTGGGGACTAATATCTTCCACTTTATTAGAGCAGGAGTTGACACCCAATAAAACGGTAAGCGATAAAAACCAAAGTAATGGTTTAATCAAAGTTTCTCTTTCCATGAGCATTTTTATGCAAATGTCGTGCCTAGAATATTACTTTTAAGTAATAATAAATGAGGCCCACCTCTTTATGATTTTGTCTAAACTTTATACAATTGTTCTTAAATGAATATGAATGGAAATTTTTAATTATTCGTTTTCGACTAGATTGGCCGCGTGAACCCAGCCAAAAAATGCAATTAATCCAGCAGATGTTTCTATGGTGGCAATGCGACCTGCTTTTCTCAAAGCCGCTTTTGTGGCGCTTTGATTTTCGGGTGCAAAAAGTTTCTCTCCTTTCGTTGGATCGGTACGACGTGCTTTTTTTATGACGACATAATTATGGGGAATGGCCTTTTCATTGATAATGGTCGTCCCTTTGATCATTTGAGAGTGTTCTTCAATAATAATATCCCCAAAGGGGCCCTTGTGCTGTCCTACGAGCCTTTTATATCCACTATAAATTCCTTCAATCTCATGTGGTTTAAAAAGTGCTGCTGCTTGAGGAGTGAAGATAAAGGTTGTTTGATCTTTTTTACGAATGACTCCTGACTTAATATGTTGGGAAAATGTTTCTGCTGGGCGAGGAGATGAGTAGACGGCGCCTTCTGTTTTTCCCCATAATCTTTTACTCTCAAGGATTTTTTCCGCATTAGTAAATCGAGATACCATAAGCATAGGGGGATTTGTTGGCCTAATAAGTTTTGAGAGTCTAATGAGATCATTTGGATGAACATCTTTTTGAGCGTATAATTTTTTGAGTGTCTGTTCAACAAAGCTTCTTTGTTCTGGACTAATTTTTTTTATGACTAGCTTGTCTATCGGGTTATTTTTTTTATAAAACTCTAGAAGTCGCAGCTCCTCTTGAGTTGTAAGAGACTTTCCTTTTCTCACTTTTTCTAAAAGAAGCTGAGCATCTGTGCGTAGGCCTGAGTTAACATGATGCAGCTTCAGTCCACTATAAGTCAGGGGGGCCATGAGAGCTGCCGTTAAAATTAGTTCAGTTTCACATCTATTATTATGGGAGTTTGCAATCATTAATTTTTCTATGTCTTGGCATGATCGAACTTGGCCTTTTCCTAAAATATCGAGTTCCTGTTTTGCTTTTTGACATTTTCGATAAAGTTGTGCACTTTGCATGCCTCCGTAACCAATGTCAGCAGTCATCCCTGCTCGTGCAGTGCTTTTTTTGAGCCATTTTAAATTATTTAAAATGCGGACGCTTTTAATAGCTGATGAGGCACTTTTAATCAGGCCAATTGCTCCTAATGGGGTGAATGTTAGGGCCGTGTTGATGACCACTTCATCAAGAACTTTATCGGCCTCATTTCTTGCTTTCTTGATCCTTTCTATACATGAATGGAACACCGCCGCCTTATTGATTTCTTGAGCATTTTCGGTAAAAAATGTTGGTGGATTATACTTGGCCTGGACGATTATTTCATGAAAGTCATCACAATCAAACTCCTTACCGTTGAGGCAGTTGTGAGCGTGGGTAAAGTCTGAAATTTTGGTATCAATTTTCAGAGATGCGGTTTCAAGTTGTTTTTTTATAATTGTGTTAAATGTCCAAGAGTCGATAATAGGAATATTATTATTTTTGTAGACCTTTTTTGTTTTATATTGTGCTCTCACTTTTTTCAAGTGTTCTCCCATTAAAAGGGGATTGGCATATTCAATGACTTTTATGACTTCCGTAATTTCTTTTGCTTTGGAATAATTCGTGATATGCCCTTTTTTATTTCTAAGTTTATTATACTCATTTTCAAGTAGGAGTATTTTTTTAAAACCTTGGTAAAGATCATTGGCCTTTATATCAAATAGCTTTTTTTGATTCTGATGTGAGCAATCAGTTATAGATTGACAACTTTTGATAAGGCCTTGTCCCGTTAGCTGTTTGCAGTCTTGCTGTTCTCCACTAATTATTGCGTTCATTTGACTTTTAAGATCTAGCAAATCCATGAGAACATTCGTAATGAGATGATTCTTATAATTGAAATCATAGATAAGGTATGACATCGCTAATTGTTTGTCTTCGGTCTTTCTATCAACTTCAATTGATTCTTGATATTCTCTGATGCAAAGGTCTGCGATGTCACTTAGTTGCTGATCGTTTGGAAATTTATTCTTGATCTGGTTATCGAGTTTGATTGGATCTACTTTTTTAAGGTTATTGGCCGAAGCGGAGCAAACATTTCTTGGATCCTTAAGACTTCCATCGGAAAAAATATAATTGATATTACCAACCGTGCCATTTGAATAAATATGTGAAAGAGATTCAAGAAGAACCTGAGGACATGTATTTATTTTTTGGGATGAATAAAAACTTTTTTTTGTGAGAGGTTTATTCGTCGTTTTTTGAGCTTTATCGTTTTCTCTATCCACTCTTAAAAGCTTATATTCTTTAAATGGCCCCGCTGCCGTAGACCGCATAACAATGATAAGGGAAAACATAACGATAATTAAGCGTGCCACATGACTCATTTTTTGGTCTGTCTCCCGGCCGGTGGTGATTCACCTTACTGGATTCGAGACATCATTAATAATACTCCTCAATCATGAACTAATTTTTTATACGTCACACGTATTTTGTACTTATTACTTTATTTAAATTTTCTGTCTATTAATAGGACATATTTCACAGAATACGGCCTTGTGACCCTAGGAATTAGGGAATTGTCTTAATTTTCGAAATATTAAAATGGGAAAATGCTCTAAGACGAGACGTAATGTCTTATGCAAGTAATAAGTGAGCGATACTCGGTTAGGAAATAGAGTAAAATTATTGGCAGTTAGGCCAAAAAAAATATTTTGAGTGTGTTTGCAAGTTATTGTTTATAGGGACTTTTTTTTATTTTTATGATTCATCAGGGGGTGGAGGTAGAATCAGAATTAAGAATAAACGATTAGAAAGGAAGACAATGTTTAATGCTAAGGCGATGTTAATTTTACTCATAGGACTTTTAGTCCTGCCGTCCTGTGCTGGGAAAAAAGGGAAAAAGACAGCGACTCATTTTAGTCTCCTTTCAGCGCGCGCGCTCAGTGGCATTGCCTCTGAGGGCGGTGTTATGGTTTATGGTAAAAATCTCAGTAATGGTGATGGCCTCGCTCTTCCCATTCGTAGTGATTCTGATGCCAATGTACAATTATCTAATGGCACTTGGGACTTTTATGCGGTCATTTGGGAAGGCTCTCCTTCTCATGCTGCGGGATTAAAAGAATTAACAGGAACTCACCTTTGTGGCTTTGTCGGCAATGTGGAACTTAAAGGGGGAGATATTTCAATTCCCTTTAACCTTAATAGTGCAAATTGTGCAGGGTCCATCCTCAAAGGAGAGCAAGCATCCAATAATTTCTCAAGTAATCAATTCTCCCCGCTCAATTTTCGCTCCTGTGGAGCTATCCCCGGTACTTTTTCTGCTGGTAGTGATTGTGGTGGCGCCGCACCTGGTGATGGCGGAACACTCTCTTTAAAAATTTCTCTTTTAGGGTATGAAGAAAAGGGCGGGGTATTCTTGCCACAAGGGGCCTTAACTTCCCGCTGTATTGAAGTGGCCGATATGGATTCTAGTGATATTGTGACTCCTCTGGGTACCAGCATGGTTCAAATGTTCGCTTACCGTTTCCACTATTATAACCAGATCAATTGCGGTGGTAGCGAAATAAAGGTTAATTACCGTCATGGCCCTTTATTCCCCGCTAACCCCAATGATACAGCAGTCTTCACTTCAGGCAATGAGAATTACCTTCTATTTAGTGGGCAGGCCCCTGCTCCTTTTATTGTCCTTAACCCCCCAGTGGATATTAATATCGCTAATGCATCGGCCTATAATTTAAGTGGAATATGCGATAGCACCGGTGGAAATGTTGATATTCATTTTAACGGCAATTCTGTTGCGACAACGACTTGTACAGGTGGATCTTGGTCTAGCGGTAGTCTTAATATTCCATTATTGGGTGGAGCCGAACCGGCCCAAGGTAATGTGGCCATTAATATTATTTATGATTCTGGGCCAAATGCCTCATCTAATGTTACTTACGATAATATTGCTCCCGCATCTCCATCGGGGCTTGGATGGGTGCAAGCATCTCCTTATAGTGGAGCTAGTGTCAGCGCCGCTTGGACACCATCAGCTGATATAGCTTCTCAACAAATTGATTATTATACCGATGCCTCTTGTATCACGGCAGCAGGGACATCCAATACCCTTGGTGCTATCGCGACGAATGACTCTTTTTCTGGATCTGATGGCGATTATTATTACACTGTGACGGCCTTTGATAATGTCGGTAATCAAACAATCAGTACATGTTCTTCTGGCATGACGATTGATACCACTGCCCCGCTGGCGGCCAGCGCTCTTAATTGGGTTGAGGCATCTCCTTTAGATGGGGTAACGGCGACGGCCACTTGGACTGTGTCTGGGTCTAGTGATATCAATACACAATCGGTTTTTGTCTATACTGATTCTGGTTGTACTATTAGTGCTGGGGTTTATAATGGCCTAGGTGACGGTATTACCACTCAATCACATACCGGTAGTGATAATGAGGATCTCTATTTTAAAGTAAAAGTCTATGATCATGCAGGTAATAGTACTTCTTCCTCTTGTAGTCTGACGGCGATGCAACTACGCCAAAATGATCCTCCTATCCTTGATTCTATCGCTGATCAATTGGGAGTGAGTGAAAATTCCCCTATTAGTCAAATTAACCCTGGTGATGGTGGAGATGATTTGGATAGTGATTTTGATCCCATCACATATTCTTGTCAGTATGACTCCACCGCAGATGGAACATTAGCAGGCGGTATGAATTGTACAATGATTACTGGCCTAATCTTTAATAGTACAACAGGTGTCATTGATTGGACTCCTGATTATTCTCAGGCCGGAACCTATGAACTTCATATATCTGGATCTGATGGCAGTTTAGCTGACGATGAAATCGTGGTTATCACTGTTTCAAATGTCAATCGTGTGCCGGATTTAGATCCAGTTTCAGGTCCTATTTCCATACCTCAGGATGATCCCAGTATTATTTGGGATGCTGGTGATAATGGTAATGATTTTGATATAGACCTGGAGGCCCTCACCTATTCCTGTTATTTTGAGATTGGTACCCCAGACAACTCCGTTGTCCAGAATTTAGGAACGGTTTGTAATGGTACCAATCTTCCGGGTATTTCATTCAATTCTAGTACAGGAGTTCTCGATTGGACCCCGACAAGTAGTCAATTGGGTGAATACGAATTTAAGATAATGGCCAGTGATTCCTCTGGTGGAATTGATTTTCAATATATTCACGTTCGCGTTCTGCCCATCGTTTTTAAAGATCTTGCCGCTGGCAATAATCATACTTGCGGAATAGATGATAGATCACGTGTCTTTTGTTGGGGGGATAATTCCAGCGGGCAAATTGGGGCCGGTACAGCAACTTCCAATTATCATATTCCTACTTTAGTGGATGATACCGCCTTGGGGAGCAATTACTTTGTCGGCATCAAGTCCGGGGCCAATCATGTCTGCGGTATTGCCGATGACGCTAAAATTTGGTGCTGGGGTAAGAATACTAATGGGGAAATGGGGATCAATAATATTAATGCTAATCAAAAACCGACGGCCAGCGTGGATGAAAGCAATTTAGGGACTGAATACTTTGTGGATATTGCCTTAGGGCAAGCACATACTTGCGGTTTGACAAATGTCGGTAATGTTTTTTGTTGGGGGAATGATAGTGCCGGTCAATTAGGGAATGATATTAGTAATGCTAGCTCTTATATTCCTGTTGCGATTAATACCAGTGTTATTGGTGGTGATACAATAATTAAAATTGGCGCCGGTGATTATCATACTTGTGCCATGGGTAGCTCTCGTAAAACCTATTGCTGGGGTAACGGTCAATATGGTCGTTTAGGAGATTCTTATACTACCAATCGCTTCACACCAGTCGAAGTTGATTCAACCAATTGGAACGGTACTAACGAAGAGATGGCCCAGCTCTCCGGAGGGAATGAGCATACCTGTGCGGTGACCGAACCTCAAAATAAAACCTATTGCTGGGGTAATAATAGTGATGGTCGACTAGGTGATGGTTCTCAAGTGGCCAAGAGTATACCCGTTTTAATTGATGAAAGTAATTTAGGAGGAAATTATTTTATTGAAGTGGCGAGCGGGTGGAATCATACTTGTGGTCAAACTGATATTGGTGATGTGTTTTGTTGGGGTAGTAATTCCTATGGCCAATTGGGCAAAGGTGCTGGTGGGGATGAGGTTAAACCTGTTGCAATTATTTCAGGCACAATAGGAAATGAGCCTATTGATCATATAACTGTCGGTCAAGACCATTCCTGCATCGTTGGTCAATGGGGTAATATTCATTGCTGGGGGTACGATGGTAGTGGCCAATTAGGCAATGGGTCGGGCGTAACTGCTAATCAAAGCAGCGCCACCTTAGTTGATTTTAATGCCACTCCTTAATTTTTTCCTTTAAATTGACAAAATTTTAACGGACGGTGATCTTTTCTCCTCCTTTGTCGGCGGGCCAGGCCCATGGGGAAATGACTTTTTTCCAAAAGGTTAACCAAAAGCGAATCTTTGCAATCGCTGATCTGGCCTTTGATGACAACCTTGTCGATATAGGAAGAGGCACCACTGGATCGCAAAAGACCACGTTTGTTAAGAGACCTTTCGATAAGCTTCAATGGTAGATCATATTTTAGCGCCAAATCCTGCCTTTCTTTGGGCGTCCTAAAGGAATACGAGATATTTAAAAGGGGGACTTCTTTTTGATCCAAGTACTCAGTCACTCCAAAGAACTGTGATATTCTTTGACGACGTTTAAGAAGTTTATAGACCAGCGCCTTCTGGGCAAAGTCTGGGAGTCCTGACTCCTTGACGATTTTTTCAATTTCTGGGGCCCTTATTAGGGCCATTCGCTTCGCCATCCAGCGGCCATCACTAAAAGTCGCATCTTTCCAGGCCTTAGGGCGGTAAAGTAAAAATTGGCGAAAGATTAAACGTTTGCCTCGGGGATTAAGCCATTTTTTCCCCGTCTTCAATTGATTAATATTGCCAGGTTGGGAGGGTTTACCAAGAGACGCACCTAGATCATGCATAAAGTCGACATAGACATTTTTTTTGCCGTCCCAATCTTTAAGGATGACTCCGCGATTATTAGCATCTTTGGCATCCATATTCCAAATCCACATATTAAAAATAAAAAGGCCACGTGCGGCTCGATCGCGCCGAGCACCGAGCATGCTGCCAGCGGTAGGCCCTCCACGCGTTAGAATTTTGTTTGATTTATACTCCACTAAGGCCTCGTGGAAGGTGACATAGGTGCGGCCTAGGAGGTTTTTCTTTTGGTATTTTTTAAGAGCATAGGGAGAGAGGTTTGTCAGGACTTGATCAATATTATTCTTGTTTAATACTCCGCTTTTATAAATATGATGCTTGATCTCAAATTTAAAAATTGATTTTTTAAAACAACGACGTAAAAGTTTAATACTATTAATATGGGTGCAACTACCTTTTTTATCCGGTCTTTCTAAGACGAGCACTAATTCCCCTGGTGCAGTATGGTAGACCAAATCGGTAAACTTGGCCCCTATTTTCATATAAAGACGGTTGGCGACACCTTCTGTTGCAACCTCATTTCCAAATTTTACTTTCCACTTCATGCCAAAGGAATCTTTGGCATTGAGTTTAGGGGCGGTGGAGCTCTCTTTAATCTTAGTGAGGAATAAAATTTGGCGCGCCTGCTTGAGGGTGTAGACATCGGCCAATTGAGGATTTTTTTTCATTAATTGATTGGCCAATGATTGCTGGGTCCAGTTTTCAAGTTCCTTCCAGGTATCACGCTTTTGGCGCATAAATTCATTATTGTAAAAACCTGGGTGGTTAGGAGAGAGGTCTAATTCGGAAACTTCTAAATAGGTTAGCTTGCGCAACTCTTTTGAGGTTAAATAAGTTTCGTATTCACCGTCACGCATAAGATAACGGGCCTCTTTACTGGCCTGTTCACGGCCTATACGGTGATGCCAATATTCTGGGTGAACATAATGCATTCCATGGGAAAACCGTGTAATCAGCTTGAGTCGCTCCCCCCAGGTCATCGAGCGGTCTTCATAGCGAATGCTATACATTGAGTAGAACATCCTTTTAGCGAGATTAAAACCCGCTTCTCTCGCCCTCATATCGGGGTGATCTTTGTAGAGTTCAAGTACTTCTAGGGCACCGGCGTAAAAGGCCATGGCCTGCTCTTTATCGCTTTGCCTATGCGATTCTGATTGAGCGATGGCGGACTTTAATTTGCGCTCGATAAGTAAAGTGAGGTTTTGATAATAATGGGGTCTATAATTAATACCAATACCGCGGTTATAAAAATAATCGATAATATTGGGAGCGGCGGTGTCGCCGGCCGCGAAGGTGGTAGTTAAAAAAAGGATAAACAGGACAGAAGTCTGAATCAATTTCATAAATACCCCTAGGTAATTAAGCGGCTACTTTAGAGGAATTTTGAATTGAGGTCCAGGAAAGATATGAGATTATGTTGGTGGAGCGAGTTCATCGACCGCATCCTTCATCAATTGATAGCATTTATCGCGCAATTGGTGCCAATCATTTTCTTTAAGGCCTTTGGTTGGGATGGGATCGAGTACTTTTACCTTAATCGTTTGACGCCTCGGGGAATTAAAATTGAGGTGATGGTATTCTCCAGCAACCATCGGGATAATCGGCCTTTGGGCCTTAATCGCGGTATAAAAGGCGCCTCGTTTAAACGGCAAAAGCCCTGGTTTAGGATTACGGGTGCCTTCGGGAAAAATAAAAATAGAAGTGTCATTATCAACGATTTTTTTCGCCGTTTCATCCATAACAGAATAGGCCTTCTTTTTATTGCTACGATCAATGAGGATATGGCCTGCTAGGATATACATTTGGCCAAAAAAGGGGATCCACTGGAGAGATTTTTTACCAATAGTCACTGTTCGTTCAGATAAGAAGCTAGAAAAGGCAATGACATCCCAATTATGCTGATGATTCGCGATGATGATAAAAGGATGGTCATTATCTAGTTTTTCTCGACCTTCGACTTCCACACGAATATTCATGAGAAGAAGGCCTATAGAGCCAAAGGTCCGGCATAATGGGCCTGAATTACTGGGGTTCCCAGGGCGCAAGAGCATCAATAAGCAAGCGGGGATGGCCAGAACAATACACCATATAATCAAGACACTATTTCGAATCAATAAAATCATGGCGCTTATTATGGCCAATAGAAATGAGGTCGTCACCTTATTGTTCACTTAATACCAAGCTACGCAGATTCCTGGGAGTTTTACTTATAGGCAAGCCCCATTTTAACACAGCGCTCGATTAAATCGCGATAATCGAGACCCTGATAGGAAGCCGAAAGGGCGAATTCATCATCTATCGCTAAATTAGGATTTGGATTGGCCTCTAAAAAATAAAGGTCACCATGATTATTTAAACGAAAATCAATGCGAGAAGAACCGTTGAGGTTTAAAAGTTTGACGATTTTGATCGCGGTTTTTTGAATTAGTTTTTCTTGATGCTGAGGTAGGGAAGCCTTTTCTGTTCTAATACCTTTTCTTTGGCGGTATTGATCATTCCATTTCGCCTGTCGATGATAGATTTCTTCATGGGGGTTTTTCGACTCGGCGAATTTTAATTCCCAAATAGGGAATGCTTTTGCCCTCACATTACCGTACACACCACAATAAAGTTCACGGCCTGGAATAAACTCCTCCGCCATTACATCCGCCTTAAATTGATGATGTAAATATTGAATACGTTCCAAGGCCTTTTCTTTTGAATGGACAATACTGGCATTGGCAAGACCTAAGCTGGCCTCTTCTTTATGACATTTAATAATTAAAGGATAAGGAAGATCTTCTTTTATTGATGGCCTTTTGTTATGGGCAAAGGTCCAAAATTTTGGTGTCAGAATCTGGTGATAGGAGAGTATTTTTTTAGCGATGGCCTTATCACGCGCAAGAACGAGCCCTCTCGGATTGCAGCCAGTATAAGGAACTCCTAAAAGCTCTAAATAGCTCACAACATTTTGATCCCATAGGGTTTTACCATTAAATTCCTCTAGCAAATTAAAAACAATATGAGGCCTAAATTCTTTAATCTTACTACCAAGAGCTTGAAGATCATTTTCCACTCCTAGTATATCAACTTCATGGCCTTTATCTTTAAGTGCCATACTGACATCAAATTCAGTAATCCAATCACAATTAAGACGATCAATTACTTGAGGATTGATATCCTCTGGGGGGAGAAATGAGGGATGGGTAATGAGGAGAATTTTCTTTTTACGCATAATCTCTATTGTACGAGAATTTACTCAGGTTCTGTTGCAAACAGGCCAATATTTTCTTTCATGTGTCATCTATCTTTATCAGAATGTGCGTTTATCAAATACGTACGCGTTGGAAACGGCGTTGAAAAAAATGGGAGGCCTCAAGGTCGAGCACTCGATAAAGGGCCTGAAGCCTAACCGAATCGTTACAGCTCAAATTTTTGACCTTTAAATGTCGAGAAACCTCGTTGATCATGCGGTCGATGAGATATAAAGGAACTTGATGTTTTCGAGATAATCGCGACCGTAAGGAATGTGTTTTTCGCTTAAAGAGACAGGGACTGGATTCTCCCCTTTGTCTAGGGGTCAATATTCCTTGGTAATTCTGTCGTTGGGTGACCCTTGGGCCCCATTCTTGCCTTTTAAGGCGGTAAAATTGGTCCAAGGTTAAATCATTGGCCTGATAGGGGTCAACGGGGTGGCAACGTAGGCGCAGGGGTCTTTTCTCCCTTAACCCTTTCATTGTCTGATCCATAAAATTTAGTTTTTCTAATGCTTGGGTGCCTTGATAACGCTTTTGCCAGTGAATCTTGGGGCCGAGCCATACCGCAAAGGTTTCGGCCCAGTCCTCTTCTGGATGGGCCTGAGCATAACCCTCTCCAAGATGGCGAACAAATCGAGAGGAAAATGGTTTATAATCATAAGAAATTGGATAAGGAAGATGATGATCCCCAAATATATCTTTACGTCTTGGGAGGTGGTTTAGGGCAAAGGCGTGATCAATGGCATGACCGGCCTCATGCCTTAGATATTTCATCAATGTGTGAGGGGTCGCCCCTTCGGTAAATCCTAGTTTCTGCTTATGATACTGAATCAATTGTGAATCAAAAAGATAAAAAGGAAGAGCAATCCCTGGCCGATCTGCAGGACTAAACCATTCCGTAGAAATCCAAAAACTCGGTTTAAAATTGAGCTGGCGTGCTTTGAGCTCTGTCAATAATTGCTGAATATAAGGTGCCACCCAACTGCCCTGCAAGTTAAAATGAAATTCATTAATCTTGCGCTGACCTATCTTTAAAGGCCTAAAATGCTGGAAGCGAGTCTTATTATTCATGAGCGGAGGATTATTGTCCTTAACATTTTTTCTCATTATTAATCGCAGCGAGCGGCCTGTAAAGGGTTCATTTCACTCGTAATAATATTAAAGGAAACCATATGAACACAATCTGCACTGTCGGTAACGATAAGATTGACGCTTTCATCAGTCTTTACTTTTTTGACTTCAATAGTGGCCTTTTGATCAATGATTTGGTCGAATAATTGATTGAGATCCATTTTTCGTTCAACTCTTAAAACCTTTAATCCGTCTACTAAGA
This sequence comes from Bacteriovoracaceae bacterium, assembly GCA_041586955.1. Taxonomy (GTDB): domain Bacteria; phylum Bdellovibrionota; class Bacteriovoracia; order Bacteriovoracales; family Bacteriovoracaceae; genus JBFGZE01. Next base: position 32,103 of record JBFGZE010000018.1, on the reverse strand, counting down.
CTTGGTGTTTTTTTAATTTGGCATGTGAATTACACGCCATAAAAATTAGAATTAGCGCCAAAATTGATTGTTTCATTCTCTACTCCTAAAGGGATTAAATGGAATGACTATAATATTAATACCTGTGCGCCGCATTAATAATATAAATAACCTAAAATCATTTCATACTGCTTCTAAATTTACGCTTAAATAAGGAAAAATCTTGGCCCAGCGTAGAGAATTCAATTATTCTTTAAAAATCCAAAAACAAGCAAACGAGGTATCAATGTCTCCTATGTCTCAGGCCATGAAAATGATTTTACCCCTGATTACTTTGATTATAATTATAGGGGTTGCCCTCTTTATCTCTTATAAAATGGGGTACGGAAACTTTTTGGGGAAATTACCCTTTGATATTCATTACCGCTCTGCTAGCACCACCATTTTTATACCTCTGGGGACCTGTGTTGGTCTTAGTTTACTTTATTCACTGCTTAAATGGTTTTTCGCTAGGTTTTAAACGATCGACTGGAATGAATTGACACGAGGCCAGAAATTTCTTTACTCTCTTAGATAAATTTAACAAGGGAGTCCATATGAAAGCGATGATTCTGTCCTTGGTCCTAATAAGCTCTCTCTCTGCGGCACCAATGGTAGAGATTCAAATGATTCAAAAAATGACCGGCTGTTATGAGGTTACTTTTCAAAGTAAAGAAACCTTTTCTTATGCCGAAAATTACACCCATTCTCCTCCCTATAAATCCCATGCCTTGGAATGGATATTCACCGACAAGCAAGGGGATAATAATGTCGAACTTCAGCATTTATTAATATTAAATGGCGATACGGTTCAAAAACATTGGCGCCAGAAATGGGTTTTTCAGGGGCCCGAACTATTTGATTACCAGGGAGATAAAACCTGGCATAAAAAAATTCTTCCCCAAGATATCTCTTCGGGGCGTTGGGTGCAAAAGGTTTTTCAAGTGGACGATGGACCTCGCTATGAATGTTCTGCACCTTGGATATCCTGGGGCGAGCAGCAATATTGGGAATGCGAGGCCAATGCTCCTCTACCTCGGAGAGAATTTAGTGTTCGCCAGGATTATAATATCTTAAAGCGTGGAAACCGCCACCAAATTACCGATTTTGGCTGGGTTCACGATCAAGATAATATCAAAATTAATCGTACCCAAGGAATGGATCAGCTCCTAACGCGCGAAAAAAGCTATAATATCTACAAGAAAGTTGACGATTCACGTTGCCATTTGGCCAAAGAGTGGTGGCCTAAGCATGAAAAATATTGGCAGGTCGTGCGTCAAGTTTGGAATGAGATCTACCAAAGGCAGGATAAAATCAAAATGAAAGAACAGAACGACAGTCAAAGTCGTTGGCAAGCTTTATTCTCTCTTGGTGAGCGGATCTCTTCAGATCCCCATGCTAATTATCAAGAAGTGAAAACTTCCGTTAATAAAATTATTCACTCTTTTTTGATTGAGTAAATAGGCCATGGCCCGGCCATTTTCCTTTATTTTCCCGGAATATAAAAAGGGCCTTGGGGCCGACATATCCCCAAGGCCTTATTTTAGACAATCCAATAATCAATGGGGTTAGTGCAAAAGCTATAAGTATTGAATACAAATTTTTTTAGCTTTACGATTATTATCATGCCTATTCGTTTAAAGATCTTCTTCCTTTTCGTTTCCGCCTTATTATTATTTTAAATAATTTTTCAAAAAAATAAACTAAAAAGGTTGGTTTTGATTTAACTTCCTGAAAAGAAAAGAAATTTTAAAATAAATGGTTGCCTCTAAAATAAGGCATACTGCAATTTTGAAATTTTCAAAACGCTAAATCATCTAGAGTCTGGTGCTTATTTAGTGTATAAAAGTGACAGCTTCTTTCTAAGCATGGGAGTTTCTCATGGTTCCAGCAAATTTCAAGGAGACAGATCAAGGGTCTGATAGATTGGTTAAAAATATCAATGGCTTTGCTTATAGCTGTTCCAATGACAAAAATTGGACCATGAATTTTATCAGTGAAGGCTGTCTCCCTGTTACGGGTTACGATTGCGATTATTTTTACTCCACCAATCCTTATTATAATGAAATGATTCATCCTGAAGATCGAAATGAAGTATGGGAGAAAATTCAACAAGCGGTGGCCAATAAGGAGCATTTTCAACTTACTTACCGTATTATTACAAAAGATAAGTCCATTAAATGGTTATGGGAACAGGGGATGTGCCATTCTCAAAATAATGGTGCTACGGTTATTATTGAGGGTTTTGTCACTGATATCTCACACCAAATAGAAGCTGAAGAAAGGGCCACTCATTATAATAAAAGCCTAAGTCATGAAATGAAGCGAAAGGCGATAGAATTTGCAGAACTCAATCATCAAATAGACAGGGCCCTTCAGGCCAGAAATAAAATTATGGCGGTCATTTCACATGATCTCCATCGTAGTTTTAATCACCTCATTATCATGGCCGAAAATATAATGAAGGAGTCTCCCAATTTAATCAAAGGAAATAGCAATTCCTATATTAGGGAGATTTATAATACTGCCCGTTCCTCCTATCATCTTTGCGAAAACCTCCTCTCTTGGGCCAAATGGTATAATGGTGATTTAGATTTTTCGGTGACAAGTATTGCTTTAAGTGATCTGATTTTAAAAGTTGTCGATAGTATGAAGATGAGTATGACTTCTAAAAATATCCATTTAGTAGAGGATGTTGAAGTGGGAATAAAGTATAACGGTGATTATATTATGATGACATCTATCATCCATAATATGATTGCTAACGGAATTAAATATTCGCCAGATCATGGTACGTTGGTTATCCACGCAAAACAAAATGAATATGAAGTTGTCTTCCAAGTTAATGATTCGGGTGTGAAGGTTGGAGAAAAAAATAGACCTAATGTTTTTGAGACTCGGGAATCACCCCATAACGTGGCCAAGGATCTCGATATCGGACCGGATTTAGGACTGACTTTGGTCAAAGAGTTTATCAAGTATCATCAGGGAAATATGGAGGTAAAGAGTTCAATTCATGAAGGAACTTCATTTATTATGCATTTGCCGCAAAGACCCCCCTTACACTAGATTTTTGTGATACCTTTTCCCTCTTACGCTTTTAAAACTAAAGAGCGCTTGGCCTATTTTATTTTTTGACATCCTAACGAGGATGATATTACTCCTGTAATTGAGCGACCGAGTTTTCCTGAAGAGTTCTTTTATCAATATAGGTTTGGGTGACTTTTGCATCACTATGGTTGAGGTAATCACGAACTAATAATAAATCTCGTTTTTTTAAATAGAGCTCTGTGGCGCAGGCCTTACGAAAACTATGAGGGGTTAGTTCCATATCACAATCACATTTTTTTAAAATTCGCTTAATAAGGTTATACATATTACGAGTCGACTCCGGCCGGCCAAAACGGCGGGCAAAAAGATGTTCTGAATCAATAGGCCTTTGGTTTAGCCAATAATCTAAATATTTAAAAACCTCAGCAGAGTTTTGAATCATCAGTGTATGGATGCTTCCGCCTTTGCGCGGGAATTTTAGACTCCCGGACTCCCTATGAAAATACTCAACTTTAAGCGTCGTTAATTCTTCCAGTCGTAAACCTCCCCAGTAAAGAAGATAAACAATTAGTCGTTCTTTCGCGCGAAATAGGCCCTGGTCTAGTTTGTACCAATCACCAGGTCGCAGCATTTTAGTAGGAGTAATGTCGATATCTTTCAATTTAATGCCATGAATCTTTGGTTTAACAGGGTTGATAGCAAAGATCTTGGAACGGTCTTCATGAACCTGTTTAAGATATTCGAAAAAATTTCGGATAGCACTCAGATGTCGCCGACGAGATGCGACGGCCAATGGCGCCTGGAGTACTTGAGCTAATGGCGCTGGTTTATCTTTCTTGAAGATATGCTTTAAAAAGAGGCGAATCTTATGCCGTTTTTTTTGATAGGGCGTATACCCTCCGCCACCACTTAGAAAATCTTTATATAAGGTAATGGTTTGACCGTTGGCCTGGGAAACTTTTCGCCCATAATTGGCCTCGTACCAATTAATAAACTTTTTCAAATCGGCGTAATAATTCTTGAGTGTATGAGGTGACTTATTGAGGGTGCGACAATTATCCATAAATTCCTCAAGCCATTTCTCATTCATTTTTAGCATGTGATTACCCTTGGTCCTTGGTACCCCAAAACGCTTAGAATCGATTTTAGAGTGCCTACTTTGCATATAATTTATATTATACGCAAAATATAGCAGGTAAGCAATTGAATTTACGTAAAACGCCGTATTTTGATTTGGGGGTGGGTTACCCTAGGGTAAAATACAGATCGGATAATGAGACCTTGTTTATGAGTACTTTTTTTTGAAATAAGGCCCGACAGCAGCACAGTAATGCCGTCGGGTATTGGGACAAGTGGATTAATTTATGCTGCGTCTAGTAGCTATTGATAATAAAGAATTCGTTATTTTTTAAGAGTGGTTAGTAACTTTTGATATTCTGAAACAAAACAGTTTTTGTCGGTCGCAACCTTTGAATGATTCTTTGCGCCTTCCCGAAGAGCATTAATAATAACTTCTTCAAGGCCATCAAGATTAGGCTTATCAAGAAAGTCAAAGGCACCATATTTAATGGCCTCCAGCATCAAGTCCTGGGTGCCATGGCCAGTATAAAAGATAAAGGGGACATCATTATTATCAGCGCGAACCCTCTTAATGACCTCAACGCCATTCATTTTAGGCATATTGATATCACAGACAATACAGTGAATATTCTCTTTATTAATTATTTTGAGTGCCTCGACTCCGTTTAGTGCGGTATGGATAGTATCGGCAACTTCTTCTAAGGTTAGCTTTAACCTTTCTAGGATGAGAGGCTCATCATCAACTAATAATAAATTTCCGTTCTTCATAGAGCACCCCATCATTTGGTTTTACTATTCATGCTAGACCTTTAAATTATAGCACCGCCAATCTTCAATTACATCCACTTCTTGTGGTGTGTTTTGTGATAATATTTTTTTGGAAACTTTTATCATTTTTTTCTAGTCTCTAGAATGAGCTCTTATAAGTGTCTGAAGTGAATCCTGTTGACTGCTTTAGTCGGCTTTTGTCTTTATTTGCCTTTATAATTTAGATTTTCCTTTCAGTGTTGGCCGTTTGAAGGTCCGGTTCCAATTATCCTCTTCTTCTTCAATCATCTCATCGGTGATACTTTCTTTATCCGTATCTATATCTACTATAATCTCTTCTTTGATTTCCTTTTGGCCAAGTATTGCTTGGATATGTTCGGGAGTGAACTCTTCCAAGGGGTTAAAGTATATGAGATTAATAAATCTTCTTAAATTTTGGATACTCGACTCAGTTAGCCCATGGATAACTCCCGTATAATGAGTCACATTTTCCTTTTGAACCAATTGCTCTAAATCGGGCACAATTGTCACATAAAAATCAAAGGGCAGAAGAAAATGAAGGACGCTATATATGGGCAATTCAGCTTCGCTTATAAATGTTACTTTATGTTCAGATAAGCTGGTGACAAGAATTTGCTGATCAACCATAACTGCTCGCCTTTCATCCATGATCTTGAAGTAGTGAAGCTCAGGGGAGCTATCATCTGATGAGTAACTTTCGGAATAACTGGTTGCTAACAATTCAAAGGTCTCTACGTTAAGCTTTTCGGGCGTGACAATAATGTTTGGGTAATTATAGGCCTTACGTAATGCTTCTGACTTTGATTTATTATTTGAAATAACCAAAATAGGATTATAATTGGAAATATTATTAATAATGGCAATGAGTCCAATAAGATTTTTAAGGTCATGGTCGTCTTTAGAAGAGTTGCCCTTTGTCTCGGAAATATCGACAAAGATAATTTGTGGAGTTTTTAACGGTAAGGCCTGTTTTAAGAAGCTAACGTCTAGGAACTCACTTATTTCGATATGATAATCAGGTCTAAGTGAAAACTGAAATAGATCATTTATCAATGCTCTATTTTTGGTAATGACCTGAGTAAAAATCTTATTCTGCTCAAGCTCCTGATGATTTGATTGGAACCAGGATTTAAGTACCTCCTTATCTAGTGTCTCATCTGTTTCCTCATCCCAGGCACCCCGAAAAGGGTAATTTAAATAATAGGTATCGGTCATAGGATAAATGAAATTTGAACGATGTCTTTTCGAAATATCAAATGATGTTGCCTTAAGCTCTTCAAAGAGCGGTAGAGATAGTTGGAGTTTGACTTTATCTGTCTCTAAATCTGTCTCAATTATAAATTGGTCCAGGGAAAGAGCTGTTAAAGTCGAGCATATACCAACGACTAGTTTTCGATCGATATACTTCACCTGGGCGTATTGTGGAAATCGAACTTTTACTCCAAAGCCAATATAAAAACTGGTCAGCAGGAAATTATCCAATTCCATTCCTTTAATCATTGATTATTGGAAGCCAGATGTAAATAATTGTGGGAATTGTTCTTTATTTTTTTCATTGGGTAGTATTGCCGCGAACATAATACTACGGAAGCGGTTATATTGTTTTAAGAAAATAATCTCTTGAACCAAAATATCGGTGTATTTTTCGATCTCGGTGAAGTCGATATAAATAATATTAGGTAAATCTGAAGTGATATGCTCAATAAGTGAACCAGGTTTATAATTTGTTTGTTGGATTATAAAGTCGGTCCTAATTCTCGCTTCGCAGAATATTTCTATCTTGCTGAAGAGAGACTCATCCTCACCCACGTACAAAATAGATTTTTGAATACTCATTAAAACCCTCCCTTAAAAGGTTTACTTACATTCATTGAAGTAAGGCCTGCACTTGATAGTTTTAATTGTAAATAAATCCTCATAAAAAAAATACGGAGAAAATTTCACAAATAAAAATTAACTATTAATTATTGATGGAAAGCTTTAAAAATCATGTTTTTTATAGAAAAAACTTTGAAGTCTCTGAATTGTCCATGACTGCTGATGATTGAGTCTTTTGATAGCTAGAAAAACAATGAATTTGATTGAATCACGAAGTCGTATTTTAAAAAATTAAGAAAACTTAATCCGAAAGAAATATTTATTATTGTTTTTATTTATACCTTTTTAAAGTCCTTAAAAAAAATCTATTTATGAGGAAAGGCCGGCACCACCGGATTATAAAACGTTAGATTTGAAAATAATTTATCGATGGCCTAGCACCATTTATATGGTCCAGTTATAAAATATATGATCCCTTGTTTTATATGCGTGACTTTCACTTAGAGTCTTTATTAAAATAAAGGCATGATAGATTTTTTGCCTATAATCGCTCCAGTTCTCATTTCTATTTTTCTGCTGGTAATCTTTTTCTATTTACGGAAAAAACGCAGTTTTCCCAGACCCTATACACCTTTAGAAAGAGACGGCGATCCACCTTTTGAATATTTACAGGACACCTGTTTGGAAAATATTCCAACTCATGAATTGCAAAGCTTATTAAATCGAGCTCAATTAAAGGGCATTGTACTTATTCACGGCACCTTCATTGGTGATGACCCATTAACTCTTATTCGCGCAGCAGAATCAATTCTTTCTCGGCACCGACCTATCAACCTTAATCTCATGCGGAGAATGACCAAAGGTCAAACTGACTTAATCTTACAGGAAAAGGCCAATTTTACGAAGCATTATATAAACGAATTGGAAGGTCTATGCCCAGGTATTCCAATTAAGCGATTTGTATGGACTAGTTCAAACCATCATCTTGCTCGCCTCAAGGGGGCGATGGAACTCAATAAATTCTTAATAAAAGAGGGTCTAAATCAAGGTCCAGTGCTTTTCCTCTGCCATAGTCATGGTTCTCAATTACCCATTTTACTATCCTCATTACAAAGCAACGCAAACCTTTATGCTGAAATTGCCAAGCTATTTAAGAAGCATAATACCGCCAATAGTTTTAAACTCTCTTCTCTTAAGGGACCCTTTTGGGTCAATACATTAGGCGCACCACCTCGCTATGAAATGGGCCTAGAGGGAGCTTGGAGCTTTGTTCATTTTTCAAATCATCGTAAAGAAACAACCCAAGGCGTAGGGACCAAGGGTGTTATGCAAACGAAGTTTGGCGATTATATTCAATTATGGGGTTCACCAGGTTCAGATTTTATCTCGGCCTCACAAAATGAGAGGCATTTTAATCGGGACTTGGACTCTTTACTTGGCAAAGGCATTGATGGCAAAACTTGGTGGCAGCATTTGGATCAAGGGAATCGCTTTCAGCAATGGGGACACCATTATTTAGTTGATTATGGAGATGACACCATCCTACCATTAGGGCCTTTTAGTATTTTTGGTCATGGCATTTATACCTCCAAAAAACTCATTCCCTTTCACCTCTATTACGGGCTTAAAAAATTTTTAGGGTAAAACAAATCGTCGACTAATGTTGAATTGAAAGCTGGTGCGCTCGGATTGGTAAAGTGCCTGGGCCACATTTTGGTCAATTACTTGGGATCGTACGATAATAAATTCATAATCCATTTGATTGATCGTACCAAAAAGGCGGGCGATCAGGCCCTGGACATTATTATGGCCATAGGTCCCTAAATTATAAAAGCTTGGAGCGGAGTCCGATTCGTTGAGGAAATATTCTGTTCCTAAACCAAAACCTTTAAAGTCGAAATCAACAAAGATACGATAACCATCACTACGCTTATCTGGCGTTTTATTGTTGTGAAGAAAGGCCCAACCTGTTTTAAGATCCATAAATTGCCCTATGGGAAATTGAGTTTTCACCAGTGCATGGAAACCTTGGTGGCCATAGAGAAAGCGTGAGTTTGAAGTTGTCGTGCCGAGGATCGAATTCCCCATAAAGCGAGAATAATGAGCAACAGAACTTCCAAGTTCATTGAAGCTAAAAAACATTCCCTGAATGAGAAGGGACTTATTGGTGAGACGAAGCCCACCCAATAATAATGAAGGTGTGCCATCTTCAGACGAATCCAGGCGTGATAAAAGTGTTTGATTAGTGGGAATACTTTGCTGCAAGAAAAGATTTAAATCCATATAATCATTTTTAATATGCAATTCTTCTTGAGCTCCAGCAAATGCCTGATTGCCCAACAGAAGCGGCGCCTGCCATTGGCCTTGGTTAAGTGCTCCCAAGGAAAAAGAAAGAAATGAAGTAGGCCTATAAGTCATTACGGCCTGATGAATGGCCCAAGTTTGTTTCGGGATATATTCATCAATAAATTCTGCATTATTTGAGCCAGTTTGAGCATTAAAGAGCAGGCCAGAATAAAAGGTGAGGGGAGTGCTTGGTGAATATTCGGCCTGGTAAAGAAAAGTGGCCTGCATCAAGCGGGATTTATTTTGTGCATCGCTCAGGGAGAGTCCCCCCCAAGTTGTATCGATATGATGCTCTACGCCCAAGGCAGCGAGAGGTGAAAACAGCAACGCTATGAGTAAGTAAAGAATCCATTCTTTCATATTATTCCCGACGCATTTAAATAGTTGGTGAAGTTATAGCATTAATTTTTCCTTTGTTAAATCTTATCGCTTGGTTTTGGCAAAAGTACTACAATGAAGATGTGATTCGGTTAAACCTGATGGATTTTAGCCGGTTTGTGGTAGTGACCTTGAAGGACTATGAAATTCAGTGTAATTAAAGGGCCAATAAGATAAATTTCTTTAGAGGTAGGCATTATGAGTGGTGATAAAGATTTTAAACATCGTCAATTTCGAAGTGATGATTTTTGGAAGCAAATCCCTGGCTGGGCCGATGTCAGTCGCGAGGAGTTTGCTGATCATCGATGGCAAACGAAAAACTCAATTCGTAAAATTGACCAAGTTGCCAAGGTTTTAGGGCCTCGAGTTTCAGAAGATTTTATGGAAGATTTGCGTGAAGGTCAAAAAATCACGCCTATGAATATTCGCATAACGCCTTATATTTTTGCTTTAATTAATTGGGATAACCCCACAGATGATCCTTTGAGAAAACAATTTCTGCCTTTGGGTTCACAATTCTTAGAAGATCACCCAATGCATATGGCCGACAGCTTAAGCGAAGACACCGATTCGCCTGTACCGATGTTAACTCATCGCTATCCTGATAAAGTTTTATTTCTCCCAACAAGTATTTGTCCCGTTTATTGTTCCTATTGTACTCGTAGCCGCTTAATTGGTGGCTCTACTGAAACTGTTGAAAAAGAAACCTACGGCGCCAATCAAAAAAATTGGGATGATGTTTTTGCCTATTTACGCACTCAAGAGGCGGTCGAAGATGTCGTGATCTCTGGTGGTGACTCTTTTATGCTAACCGCGGCGCAAATCCGCTATATTGGTGAAAGCCTCCTTAAGATTCCTCATATTCGACGGATTCGCTATGCCACCAAAGGGATTGCGATTTTTCCCCAAAAAATACTGACTGATGAGGCCTGGTTTGAGGCCCTTACCTCTGTTCACCAATTTGGAAAATCCCTTGGTAAACAGGTCGTGATTCATACTCACTTTAGTTCTCCTCAAGAAATCACCGAATGGACAAAATTGGCGATGGACCGTATTTTTGCGGCGGGGATTATTGTTCGTAACCAGGCGGTATTACAGGCCGGTGTTAATGATAATATTGACACCATGGTGCAATTAACCCGTCAGGTGGGCTACCTTAATATTCAACCTTATTATGTATATATGCATGATATGGTTCCTGGCTGTGAGCACTTCCGCACCACTTTGCGTGAAGGAGTGGAGCTTGAAAAAGCGGTTCGTGGTACAACAGCAGGTTTTAACACACCTACTTTTGTCTGTGACCTTCCTGGTGGTGGTGGTAAACGCCATGTCGCAAGCTACGAATATTATGATGAGGAAAATGGCATTAGCGTATGGCGTGCTCCGGAAGTGAAAAAAGGTCAATTATTCACTTATTTTGATCCTATTCATAAACTATCTCCTGAGGCGCAAAAGCGTTGGCATGATAAGAAGACTCGTGAAGAGATGATTCAAGCCGCCATGGATCAAGCTCGCTAGACCTTTCTCCTTGTTTCGTACTTTCAATTAAGGCCCTTATTAAGGGCCTTAATGAAATATTTTCGAAAACTCTAAAAAACCTATCCCGTCACATTGACAAGGCCTTGACCTCTTGAGTAAAAGCATTTGAACTTAGGAGATCAAATGAAAAATATATTCAAGGCGATCATCGCCGTTCTTTTTGTTTTAAATACCAACATTTTTGCAAGCGAATGCCGAGAAGCGATTGGCCTTCAGGTTTTAGATATTTTGTCTCAGGAGTTAAAAGTTCCTTATGACGAGGCCAGTTCAACTTGGAGTGGTTACCAGGCGTCTCAACTTCAGCTTCTTGATGAATTAACTTCTGCTGGTTATGAGGCCTATGTGGCGCAGATACAAACAAAAAACGCGACTTACCAAGTAAGAGTCGAAGTTGATGCTTTATGTGACGTTGTTGATTATACCTATGTCAATAAAACAGAATTGGTTAAGCAATGCATAGAGGCCTGTCATGCATTTGGAGTACGTCCAAGCGCAGAAATGAAGGCCTGTGTCCTTAACTGCCAAAAATAATAATTAATTCAAGTGATCATTTACTGAGGGCCTCATTTTATATTTGAGGCCCTTTTTTTTGATTGTCAATTTAGCCGAATGCCAATGTGATGCCTCCCCAAATGATGGAGGGGGCAAAGAAAGATTGATCAGCAGTGGTATGAAGTTGATCACCCATAGCGGTGATATTTTTCATGGCCTCGTAGAAGTTACCAGAAACGGTAAAGTTTTTAAGAGCATGGAGTCGTTCCCCATTCTCACAGAGAAAGCCACTAGCGCCAAAGGAAAAGCTACCTGACACTGCCTCAGCTCCTGAATGCAATCCATCAAGTTTAACTAATTCAACATAACGACCCTTTAATAAATTCTTCTCACTTTCCTTTCCGGGAGCAATGACCAAAGTCGTGCCGTTGACCATTAATGTTCCTTTGACGGAACGTGAAGCGCGGCAATTATGGCCTTGACCCAATTCTTTTGCTGTCGCGGTATTGGTATACATTTCTTTGAATTCACCACGATCAATGAGGGTGATCGGTTTTTGATCAAAGCCCTCAGCATCAAAGAGCGATGGAAAAAAGCTATCCTGAAAGGTGGGGTCGTCAATTAAAGTAAATTGATTGCTGGCAATCATTTGCCCCAATTTATCTTTAAGAGGATTGGTCCCTTCGATCGCTGATTTTGATGAGAGGATGCTACCAAAGAAAATTCCGGTAAAGCTCTCGAGCATATCAGGAGAAAAAAGAATGGGGTATTGACCACTTTCGATCTTCTTAACGTCTAAGAGAGCGACACTGGTATTTACCGACTCGTTAATAATCTTTTGAAAATCAATATCGGCCATCTTTCGGCCTAATTGAGAATGCCAAAACATTGTCTTCTCTTCACCTCTCTCGCAAAGAGCAGAGGTATAAGCACTTAGGTATTTTTGCTTTTGTTGGGTAAAGGTATGGCCATCAAAACTGGCATGCTCCACGGCAACTTCACTGATGCCATTATAGGGGCTATTTTTAACTGAAGGGTCCACTTTAAAAGTGCCTTTTTCCAATTCAATAGTTGCGTCCATTTTTTCTTCTAATGTCGCTGACTCGTCTTGGTTATGATTGGCCTCTATTTGAATTTTTTCGCCACCTGGAGATTGTACCATTTCATGGGGGTTAACTTTGGTAAACTTTGAGGAATTCACCGCTTGTTGGAGCATAAATGCCAGGGAGTCTTTATCAAATGACTCTGTATAGGAAACGCCACAGCGATTTTCCTTAATCACGCGGACACCAATGATTTGGGAAGAGCTGACCTTATGCTCAGAAATTGCCCCATTAAAGCTTTTAAGGCCTAGAAGACTCCCGCGTTCAGCGATAATATCAATACCACCAAGAGCGAACTTGGAGGACATATCATAAACTTGATTCATTATTTCTTTCATGCGCTTTGTCCTCCAACCAGAATATCATCAATTTTAATGGCCGCTTGCCCGACTGTGGTGGGTATGGAACCTGAGACAGAGCCGCACATACCGGCCGCTAATTCAAAATTATTGCCTACCATCGAAATTTGCTTTAGAACCTCTGGGCCTGAACCAATAAGGGTAGCGGCCTTTAATGGATGAGTGACTTTACCATTTTCCACCATATAGGCCTCAATCGAAGCAAAATTAAACTCTCCGGTTCCTGGAGAGACAGAACCTCCACCCATTTTTTTACAATAAATACCTTTATCTATCGTTGAAATCATAGCATCAAGTGAGTGCTCTCCTGGCTCAATAAAAGTATTTCTCATCCGACTGGCGGGCGCGAATTTATAGGATTGACGACGGCCAGAACCGGTGCGCTCATAACCTGTTTGCATCGCTCCCACTTTATCGACAAGGAAACTCTCTAGTTTACCGTCTTTAATTAATTGGGTGTGTTGGGTGGCCATTCCCTCATCATCGAGGTTGATCGATCCCCAGGCATTTTGAATGGTGCCATCATCAACAGCATTAACGACGGGGTTGGCAATCATTTCGCCCATTTTATCGTGAAAGACCGAGGCCTTTTTAGCAACGGAGGTGGTTTCAAGAAGATGACCGCAGGCCTCATGAAAAATCACACCACCAAAACCATTATCAATGATAACTGGCATACGCCCAGCGGGGCATTCTTTGGCCTGAAGTTTAGTTAAGGCCAAGGCCGCCACTTGTGATCCAATTTTCTTGGGATCAACGCCATTGGTAAACTCCCAACCCTGCATGGCACCAGGAGCTTCATAACCCGAGGTTTGGTCAGGGCCATCTTGAGCGACACTTTGACCGACAACGCGCATATAATGGCGTTCGTCTTCTACTGCGACACCATCACTATTAAAAAGCATAATGGACTGATGTCTTTGTAAGGAGGAGGCGTTCGCTTGGACGATTTTTTCTCCTTGATCCATCATGCTTTGAGTCATAGTTTTAAGATAATTGAGCTTTTGCTCTAAGGGAAAATCATTACCGAGTTGGTTTTCAATGGGGTGAAAGGCCTTGGCGGGAATAATCTTGCCAAATGCCTTCGCGGCAGTGCTGGGATCCTCATTTTTAGCAATGAGGTTGGTGATGCGCATAAGCTCTTCGAGCTCTGTGGAATTGGTATAACCATAGAGAACCTGCGTACCATAAATAAGGCGAATGCCGATGCCAAAATCAACGCCCCCTGTAATGCCTTGAACATCTTGACCAACAATTTTAAGACTTTCTTGACGATTTTTTTCAACGAATATTTCTGCGAAATCCGCTCCTTTACTGAGAGCGTGATCGATAAGCGCTTGGGCCTTCTCTTTTGCAAACATTTGACCTCCAAAGTATGGCCTTTAACTCTAACTGTCTTTTTATAGGGAGGAAATGAACAATGCACTATGAAACACGAGAGGAGCTAGCTTTTGTCTTTTTGACGCTTATTGGCGACATCCTCTAAACTATGTAGTAACTCGGGATAACTTTTAATGATATTGAGAAAATCATCTTTATTGAGTTGGTAAAGGTCACAATAGGATTGAGCACGCACATCAGCATTTCGAGTGGTTTCTTTAAGAAGTGCCGCTTCTCCAAAAAATTGACCTTCTTGGAGACTTGCCACCACCTGGCCATCTCCCAGAATAATATCGACCGCTCCATGGGCCAAGATAAACATCTCATGGCCTATATCTCCGGCCTTGATGGCATAATCACCAGGAGATAACGAGTTTTTTTCTAAGGCCTGAGCAACTTCTTTCAAGCATGGAATGGAACAAAACTTAAATATGGGCAAGGCCCGGATCATTTTAATATTCATATAGAGTTGAATCTCTTCCTGCAAAGTTTGCGGGAGTTCTGAAATAATTTTGGTGTCATTATCTGAAAGGCGCTGATTAAAAATATGCTGATAGTAGGAGAAAACCGACTGCTGTAGTTTTTTGGGGATATTGTAATGCTTCATAAACATACTGAGGTCATTAAATTTCTCACGAGTCTTTTCTTGGTAGCGATCACTCTCTGCAAACATACGCGAGATATTACCAATGACCACACCATAAACACCAACGCCCAAAATCATAATAACCATAGTAAATAATTTCGCAGGAATGGTGGCAGGAGTAATATCACCATAACCAATGGTGGTTAGTGTTGTGATAGTCCAATAAACGCTCGTGATGTATTGCTGGGCCTGTGTACTGCCCTCCATCGGTTGTACTAGAAGCCAAAGACAGGCGATCCAATGAACTAAAACCATAGAAAAAACCAAAATGAATTGCATTTTGACAACTTTAGGAACGACGGTAAATTGTTCAAGAATATGAAAAAGCTTAACGATTCGAACTAAACGACAAAGTCGAATTAGCTTAAGCGCGTGGTTAAAGTGAGTTAATCCAATCAAATAAAAGATAATATCAAAGGGAATAGTCGCTAAAAAATCGACTAAGACCGAAAGGCCAAAGAGAAAGCGATTATCTGGGTATATATGACGCCGCACCTGATCATCGGCCTTTTTCATTTCTGATAGATGTTGTCGGACATTTTTAACGAGATCAAAACTAAAAAGAATAGTGAAAAGGGCATCAGTCCATAATTGCCAGGTTTGCAGACGTGTTTCAAAGGTAAAGCTATAGGGCGCTTCTACGGCAGTAAAAACCACCGACCAAAAGACGACGAAAATCCAAATTAATTCCTTTTTTGTCAGTGCCACTTGACCAAGCATATTGCGCTCATTCCTTTTGCGATAACTCTTTAATTTTATTTATTTACGTATCGGTCAAAAATTGTAAAATTTTACAATAAATTGACCTTAAAATAGTTGTAAGAGCGCCCATGTGCCTTGACACTTAAAATAATAACGCCATTATATGGCCATACCCTTAGATTAACGGAGGATTTCATGTTTAAGCGGGTTTCATTATTTGTCCTAACCAATATTTTGGTTATTGCAATGGTCACGATCATCACCCAGGTTCTGGGTCTTGAACCTTATATGACTGCCTACGGGATTAATTATGAAAGTCTCATGATTATGTGCCTTATTTGGGGTGGTGCTGGTTCATTTATTTCTCTCTTAATTTCGAAATGGATGGCGAAAATGGCCTATGGCCTCGAACCTGCTGGATCGGCCATTGAGAATAAAGTTCATCAATTGGCCAAAAGGGCCGGTCTAACCAAGATGCCTGAAGTATATATTTTCCAGTCAGATGACGTTAATGCCTTTGCGACAGGGCCCAGCCGGAATAATTCATTAGTTGCAGTTTCTTCGGGACTTTTACAGCAAATGAATGAGTCGGAAGCAGAGGCGGTCTTGGCCCATGAAGTTTCTCATATTGCCAATGGTGATATGGTGACTATGGCGTTGGTTCAGGGTGTGGTCAATGCCTTTGTGATGTTTTTGGCACGTGTGGCGACTTTTGCCCTTGAGCAGGCGATGCGTGGTGATGATGATAAGCGTGGTGGGGGTCTTGGCTTTTTTGGCTATATGATCGCCTATCAAGTCTTTCAAATGGCCTTTGGCCTATTGACTTTACCAATCGTGATGTGGTTTTCCCGTTGGCGTGAGTACCGTGCCGATGCTGGTGCTGCGAGTTTAGTGGGGCCTCATAAAATGGTGATGGCGCTTGAGGCATTGAAGCGTTCTTATCCTCAGTTAGCGGAAAATAAGGTAGAGTCTCATCAAAGTCAGCAATTTCAGGCAATGCAAATCTCTAGTAAATCAGCGATGATGGAGCTTTTTAGTTCACATCCTTCCTTAGATAAAAGAATTAAGGCCCTTGGCCGCTTATAATAAGCGGTCCTTGGCCTCTTGATACTCTTTGATAAATCTCCCCACAACTTCTGCCGTTGTGGGGAGATCGTGAATCATGGCCGACACCTGGCCAATTTCTAATTCTCCCCGTTCAAGATCACCCTCAAGCATCCCCGCCTTGGCACGACCCTTTCCGAGAAGTTCTCGTAATTCCTCAACGCTGGCACATCGCGATTCCATTTCTTCGACTTCTTCATAAAAATGATTTTTGAGAAGGCGTACCGGAACTAAACTTTTCATCATCAATTTAGTATCACCAAAGCCGGCATTGACGATTGCCTGTTTGAAATTATCATGGGCAGAAGATTCTATAGTGGCCGCAAAGCGAGTTCCAACTTGCACGGCATCAGCACCGAGACTAATGGCCGCAAGCATTTGCCGTCCAGTCCCAATTCCACCGGCCGCGATGACGGGAATATTCACTGCATCCACGACTTGTGGAATAAGATTCATCGTTGTGATTTCATCACGCCCATTATGACCTCCAGCCTCAAAGCCCTCAGCGACAACGGCATCGACTCCGGCGTCTTCACATTTTTTGGCCAATAAGGGAGAACTTGTCACATGAACGACGGTCGCACCTTCCTTTTTTAAAAAGTTGGTCATCTTTTTAGGGCTTCCTGCCGATGTAAAAAAAATTCGCACCCCCAAATCGAGCGCAGTTTGAATTTGTTTTTCTGTATCTTTATAGAGCAAAGGGACATTCACCCCAAAGGGTTTATCAGTTAAGGTTTGGCATTTAAGAATATGCTGCCGTAAAAGGTCTGGTTTCATAGAGCCTGCTCCAATCAGGCCTAAAGCTCCTGCATTAGATGCTGCTGCCGCCAATTTGGCGCCCGAGACCCAAACCATCCCCCCTTGAATAATGGGGTATTTAATACCAAGCAACTGAGTTAAATAATTCGTCATTAATTTGCCTTAAGGCCTTTTTTGTCGTCGGAATGAATTTTCTAATGTCACCACAACTTTGGCCATATCCTCTGATTGAAATTTTTGATAGAGAGTATCGAGAACTTGTATCCCTTGTCCACCGGCCTCCTTGAATCTCATCAATTCTGTGACGAATTCACAGACCACAATAAAAATTTTAGAAAGGCCAGGAATCTTTTTGGTGTCATCAGGATAGAAACCTATACCGTTAAGGGAGCCATGATGGTGTAAAACGAGATTATAAGTTCCTTGGGGGATTTCAGGGTGATCTTTTAAAATCTTCGCAGAATTCAAGGCGTGGTTAAGAACTAAAGACTGTTGCTCTTTTTTGAGATTGGCCTGTTTTAAAGCGTTTTCGCTATCGATTTGAAATAATTCTTGGTGATTGGCCAAAGAAATATCATGATAAAACGCGGCAAATGCCATCTCACGGTGGATGGCACTATCTTGATAGTCCATAAAGCTCAATACTTGTCCTGCTATCATTGAGATCATATGGCATTGTTGATACATTTTCCCGGTCCCGGAATTAATCACTTTTTTGACCAAGTCACTGGTTTGCGCCTTCTCGTATATACTATGAAGCACGCCTGATATTACTGACTCGCTTAGTTGAATATTGGGATGATTCAGACCGAGGGCCATAATTTGAGCGTGTGCCGCGTGGAAGCCTTTCGATAAAATTGGCATCCGTTGCTCCAAAGGTAAATTACCGATATTTTCTAAACGATCAATAAGGTGATTAGAAAGAAAGTTTGAAAACGCTTCAAATTGCCTTTTAGGGATATAAAAAAACTTGAGACCTTGCCCTTCGTAATGAACGATATCTTTTTTGTCAAAGCTATCACCGGCATGCAATCGCTTTACGTATTGAAAGGTCATTGGCCCTTTTTTAATCCGAATATAAATGTCGACAATGGAGCTTCCTAAAGTATAAAAAAAATAGGGTTCAACGGGAATGAACTCCGGAGTGAGCTTCTTTTGTAATTCATCAGGGTTGATCGCCAAAATGGTGGCGATGGCATAAAGAACAACTTTTTCATCGTCGAGACGGTCAATAATATGCGGCTTAATCCCGTCCGGTAGATGGCCTTCATAGTCACCAAGAATGACGAAGTCGGCATCGTGTCGGTTAAAGTCTTCATGGCCGAATAATTTCTGGGCCTTTTGGGGCGATAGGAGAACGGTTTGAATAGAGGGTAAGAGATCAAGAAGGGCAATACCTTCATCGACATTATCTTTAGACATGGGCTCGACACCTAGTCGATGCTTCAAATTCCACTGGAGAAGCTCTCGCCACTCTTTACGCTCTTCTAAAATTAAACATTGGGCCATCAAGCCCTCCTTCCTAATATAAAAGTCTCACCAGATATTATTTTACATCATAGAAGGCCAGTTTTAGAAAAAAAACTACTCTCCTAGGCCTATAAGACAATCCTTAAGAGCAATTGAATTGCCAGTGGTTAGCTTTTTGGTCATTTCAGGGTTCATTTCCAGACCCCGAACACATTTTGTGGCCTGTCGTTTTTGACCAAAGCCAGGGAAGTTAAAAACTGGCCATCCTGCCTGAAACATGGCCTTACGAACACCGATGGAGGCGCTATAGGTGGTCATCAAGGCATCTGGAGCAGAAAATGATTTAAGGAGCTCAAACCATTCCTGGGTCCAGAGTGAAGGGTTTTTTTTAGGGGAAAAGGCATCTTGAAAAATGGCGTTTAAGCTGACCTTTGGGAATGCTTGTTTAAAGGCCGGGATAGTTTGGCGAGCATCTCCTATTAAGACCTGTCCAAGGAGTTGACCATGATTAAAAGATAGGGAAGCGACTTCCTCGGTTATCGCCATCAAGCTATAGGGGAGTGGTTGCGGGAGGCCATGCTCTAATGCCCAGATGGTGAGCTCTTGATCAAGCTCGACAGAAAGGTAGTGGATCTTTCTTTTGGGGTTACTTGGTAATTGCTCCAATAGGTCGATGAGAGCGCGTGCCCCCAGACCCGCGCCAAAACCAACGTCCAAAATCCATAACTCATCCTTCTCCTGTAATTGGTGGGCGATTTCACAGCCTTCGATATAATTATAAACAGTCTCTGCGTAGGCCCCGTGAGTAGAGTGACAGGCCTCATCAAAATGGGTCGAATGGAGAGTCTGACTACCGTCGTCGGTTTTAACGACTCGATACTCACCTAAGTCTCCTTGAAAATTGCACCATTGTTTTTTCTTTTCCATTAATTAATCCCTAAAACTCCGCAGAATGACTCCGATAAGCTAATAGCATGAGAAGATATTATTTAACTTTTATTTTAACTTTTGTCACTATTGGTTGTACCCCTGACGGGAAAGTGCGGCGTCCGGCGCAAGTCCTTAACCAATTTTCCAAGTCCGTCATTGCTGGCGGTAATCCATTAGGTGATGATGAAATGGGTGTTGCTTTACGTATTTGTTACGCTCTTCGTTTTAAGCGTGGCCAAATGCTGGGAAGTTTTGGCAATCATCAATTTCGATTTGATATTGAGGAGCGAACCTGCAATGGACAGGAGGAAACCTACCAATGGAAGACAAAGTTAAATCAACCTAATACCGATAAAGAATTAACTTTTGAATCACGCAAAGATACGCTCTTTTTCAATAAAGTTTTATCTGATATTCACCCTCCGCTTGCCACGATCTGTAAGGCATTAACTAATGGAAACACTCCTATGAACACCGTGGAGATTGATGACCATTTAGTTGAATTGCGCTTTTATTCCAAGGCCAAGGATTATGTCGAAATGCGGCATGCTCATAAAGGAATTCATCACCAAATGAGTTCTAGGCCCTACAAGATTGAGCGCTTCCAGATCCTGACAAATAAAACATCTGCTGGTAATTACCTTGGTATGTCGGCCCAAAGCTTGCGGCTTATCCCCTGTAATGAAAATGCTAAGGAGTACACTTGGCTGAAGCAAACGTTAAGCGAATAATAACAATACACTAGACCCCTTTTGGCCACTTTATAAGCTACTTTTAGACCGTTTGTTCTGCCATAAATAACCAATTTTGGGTTAAGAACGAGGGACGTTTAAAATAAATAAAAAGGGGCGATAGAAAATAATGACTTTGACCATTTTCAGGACTCTCCGCCTAAATTGGCGGTGTGAACCTGAGAAGGTAAAACACAGTCTGATCAACTTCTTCACGCTTTAATGGTTCAGAATATTTTTATTGAGAGTATCCACTTCAATGCGGGAGCTATTATCTTTACCGTTATTACCAGAGTCAAGGTTACCATTTTTTTCTTCATGGAGAGTTTTAATAACGGCAAAATGTAAGTCACTGCTCTCACTATCAGCAGGTGCACGACCAGGATCATAGGCGGAGTTTCCTAGCTCCATCATAAGGGCCTTAGTATTGCGGCCGGGACCTTTTCCTGGGCCTTTTTCATCACTGGCAAAGGTTAAGTAGCCAGAGATCATATTATTAAAAAAAACCAATTGTTTAATTTTGGCCGCCTGCTTTTTAATCTTAACCCTTTCATCAGCAAAGTCATCAATACTGGGTGTGGAAGATTGTGACTCCTTACCGGAGGAGGCCTGGCCCTCATCTAATTTTTCTGCTAATTGACGCCGTAAAGCTTCTCGTTCGCTTTCATAACGAGATTTAATTTGCTCTTGCATCGCTGCTAGCTTTTCTTTGGTGCTTAACATTTTTGCAATATCTTTCTCACTATGGCCTTCTTCTGCCAAATAACGCCTTACCGTTTGATCGGCATCTGTGGCCATATCTTTTTCCAATTGGTCACCCTTCATATGCAATCGTAAATCAGCTTCATGGATATTTTTCGCGAGTTCTTCTTTGTTCTCTTTGAATTGTGCACATCGGACTTCATCCCAGGCCTTTTCACATTGATCCAAAAGCGCCTTTTTTTCAACTAAGGCCTGTTCAAGGCCTGAGTCGTTGACCGCTTCATTAGAGGTAATATTAGTCACTCCATCCACATCGATAGCTGTCTGAATACTGGCGTCGCCCTTATTGAACTCATCTTCTTTAAGAAGCTCCCATTTTTTTTGAATATCAGCTGTGTGAATTAATGTTTGCCGTAAAGATTTAAGGTATGTTGTTAATTGACAAGCGCGGTTTTGAGAATAATCATAATCTTCTTCATTACAATCAGTATTTTGTGGGCAGATAAAATCAAAATTATCGTAGGCGATCTGCCCTTTCTTCTCGCGGTAACAAATATATTGAACTGATTGAATACATAGGCCCCAATCATTCATTGCCTCCGGACTTTCCCCTTGGAATTGATTGAGCTTTTTCATATTCTCCTTCCGAATTTTTTCCCGCGTTTGCTCACTTTTATAGAGAATAAAATGGCGAGTAGCATCGGCTTCCATGCAATAGGAAGTAAGTCCCGAAATAATATTTTTGGACACTGCTGATTCATAGAGGTCGTGAAAAACCTTATGGTTCATCATAAGCTTTTGGCCATTTTTATTTTTACGATTTTTAACATCACTATAGAGTGCCTCTTGCAATTTTTTATAGAGATAGGACTCAACCTTTTGATAGGCCTTATCTTTTGGTTTTGTTTGGATTTGTAGATGAGCAAGAGTATCAACGCCCTCATACCGGGGAGCTTCTTTAGTCTTTTGGATATCTTTTGGGTCTTTAAAATAAGCGCCACTGGTCATTTTTTTATAAACTTCTTCTTTTTCTTTATCACCTAACTTCTGCCAAATACAACGGCCAATTCTTTTGGAATCCTGTTTTTGGCAGGTCTGATAATGATGCTTGATTTTGGGATCATTGATCAGCGCCTTTTCCAATTTTTGAATGGCCTGCGAATCACTATCCTCGGCCTGCGCGAGCAGTGTGACGAATACTAAAGAAAGGAAAATAAAAAGCGATCTTATCATTACCATTCCTGGGGACAAAACTTACCCTTCTATTATCGGTCATTTATGCTATTTCTTTATCAAAACACTCGGCTTTAAAGGGTTTCAAGAGGTTAGGGACTGCTCAAAAAAGTCCCACTACCAAATTATTCAGGCAGGTTTTAAATGGAGAGGTCTTACCATTCATCAAAATAGCTTGTTTCTGCCCTTTCTCAAGATATTAAAGTGATAATTACCTGTAATTAAAAGATTTATTCAAACTGACCAAGGGGTAAATATTTTACATGCATCGCATTAATATTCTCATTTTTATGCGACTCTTAAATCTAATTTGGAGTCAAACCACTAATGAAAAGAACGGAGAATTGACATGAATAGACTTTTTCTGTGGGCAGCATTATTACTTTCAGTATCCGCCTTTGGTCACAGTGACCTTGTAGGGAGGGCGGTAAAAGTTGAGCGATGCCAAGGAACACTAGAGTTACGTTCATATCCAGTTAGGACAGTACAAGATTTCGACAAACGCTACTTTCTAAAATTTGTTCATACTGGAAAGTGTGGGTATATGGCCATTACGGTAGATAAGGAAATACAAATATTAAATTTAAAAAAGGGAACAGTTTTAAATTTTTCAAATCGCATGATGAAGGCATATTTGGATAATGATGGAGATAATATTATCAATATTAATTTCTTTTCAAATGAAGTAACCAGGCCTCATCTTCCAGTTTATACAATAATAAACGATGTATTAGATCTTAAGAACTAGCAAAATACCACGCCCTGAAGCGGGCCAGCAAATAAGCACCAGACAAGGATTTTTATGGATCAAAATATCAATCAGAACTCTTCAGATCAGGCCGTTAACCAACAGGATGGGATCCAAGCAGAAAGAGTCCTGGCAACAATGAAAGCTCAGGAAGCATTAGACTGGCACCAGGATTTGGAGACGATTTCAAAACCCGAGAATTGGTCACAAATGACAGCACAAGGCCCTTATTTGCAATCAATCCTCGATCTATTTTAGCGCCGTAATTTCCAATCTTGATAAATTCCTTCAAAGCGTGGGCCAACTAAAACCATATAACGGTCAAAGAGGCCGGCGCGAGTTGAATCTTTATCAGCGTGACTCGCAAGAACCCGCAAGGTTTCCAAATAGCAAAGACCCTGGCATAAGGTTTCCGCGTGGATCATTAATTGATCAATGGCCTCTTCATTTAATAACTTCTTAGGATTGGTCAAAGCTGCGGGACTCTTTATGTTTAAGGTCCCAAGGATCAATTTAAGTAGTTTCTTTTTAAAGCGGTACTGGGCAGCTCTAAATTTATTCTCATAAGTTCCCATATCGGAAAAAAGCCGATTGGTCGGATGACCGACAAGCACACCTTTAAAGAATTGCTTAGGATCCTTCATCATGAATTTAAACAGGTCCTTCATCGCCATTAACGCCTGTATCTGGCTAGTCCCCTCATAAAGAAGTGGCCCAAAACTATCGCGGTGGTAACGTTCCACGGGGTATTCTTGCATAAAACCATAACCACCGAGTACTTGAATACAGCGTTGGCTGATTTCTGTATAGGCCTCACAGGCGTAGTACTTGACGAGAGGTGTGCGCTTACGAGTCCATAACGAGGCTTGGGCCTTGGTTTTTTCTTCCTCTTCTGTTAGGTCCCCGGTTTGAATATTTTTATTATCCAGAGTTAGGAAGATGTCAAAATGAGAGAGGGTATCGGCCAATAAGGCGGCCAAGGCATCACGTTCAGTTTCATAATCGGTGAGTAATCTCTTTAGCAAGGGGAGTTCAGCGATAGGTTTACCGAAGGCCTGTCTCTCTTGAGAATAAGCACGGGCATGGCCTAAAACGCCCTCAATGCCACCAACAGCTTGTAGGCCAACTCCAATACGTGCCTCATTCATTAAATGAAGCATATACTTAAAGCCGTTCCCCTGCTCGCCAACCAAATGGGCCTTGGCATTTTCATAAACAACTTCCGTTGTAAATGAGCCATGCATCCCCATTTTTTCTTCATTTTTGGTGACTTTGAAATTAAGTATTTTTTCGCCGTTAGCGTCGGTAATGTCTTGCTCCATGAAAAACATCGAGATTCCAGAGAGATCCATTGGGTCGCCTTGAACTCGGGCGAGAACAAAGGCCAGACCGCCACCGCCATTGGTGATGAAGCATTTACTACCATTGAGAAGGTAAGAGCCATCTTCTTGTAAGACCGCAGTCGTTTTGATTTTAGATAAGTCGCTGCCACATCCAGGTTCTGTTAAGTTCATTGAACCACTGAGCTCACCAGCGATAATTTGTGGAATTACTCGAGCTGCCGTTTCATGGTCACAATATCGGTGAACCATTTCTGCAATGGAAGTATAAAAACTCATTAAAGTACTTGAGCTAATACAGGCGCGAGACATAACTCCCATCATAATAAAGAAAAGGCTGATGGGCGCGCCCATTCCACCGTATTCTTTAGGCAACGGTAGGCCGAATACTTCAAATTGCTTACATTCTTTGATGAAGTTTTGGAGTGGTTCTGACAAGTAGGTGCGCCCATCGCGAACCTCGCCCGCGCCTTCTTTATCAAGACGGGCCGCCATTTCCATCAGAGGGCCATTGGTCCAATCACCAATACTCTCCAAGATTTCTTGCATGAACTCGATAACATCATCTTCATTTTCAAATCCATCTTCTGTAGGATAATTGGGGTAATAGTTCTTTAAGATGGTTGGCCAATCAAAAGCGTTTTTAAAAAGCCATTTCCAGTTTTGCGTCACATCATCGATGATCATTATCCCTCTCCTACGAAGTATTTTTTGGTCAAGTATTCGCAATTTTAGCAAATGCCCTATAACTCAGCAAGATTTAGGTCACTTAACGCGCATAAAAAATATTCTGGCCGTTCTTGACAGTATTTTTTAACGGATTGTAGACTAGATCATTTGCATTCATGGGAGAGCGCTGTAAATGATGGATTGGTGCCCTGGACAAATTTTATTGAAAAGAGGCAATGGCCATATTGAGCTAGGTCTGAATTATCCATTTTTATCAGGTGATGAGACCCTACACCTTAATAATTTTGAAATTGATTTGTATTTTTTCTCACCAAATACGCTTAAGGATCAGGGGCGTTGGCAACAAAGAGATCGCTTTTTTGAAAATGTGAAAAACCATTTACGATTGCATACCCCGACTGTTGAGTTGGAATTCATTTATCAATTCGAAAAAACTCTTGAATACCTAGGTCTGGGAGTGCAATTAGCGAAACGCGAGGCGCTCTTAAAAGATGTCATTTATGAGGGCAAATTATTTACCAATCGTATTATTCAGCAATTAAAGCAAACTAAAGATCTGGCCTTTAAAGAACGTGAAGCTTTATTGGAGTCTCTTTATCAATATCTTCATCAGTTTAGACAAGAGATCGTGCACCCCCTTCATGGAGATAGTAGCGCGCATTCCACAGTGGTCAAGCATATTGCCTGGTGTGATGAGTACCTAAGTTATTATTGGCAATACTTTGGCCTAAAGGCGCATTTGGAAAAGGAAAGTTATTGGCGCCACATTTTAGAATCTGAGCGTTCTTATACTCGCCGTCACTATAAAGACTATGATGTGGTTCATAAGCGCCAAGATCGCCTTCGCTTTTTACAAAGGGCCTCTATGCTCAAGAAATTTATTTCCGAAATTCTATATGTTGATGTCGTGCGAATTAAAAAAGATAAATTTTATAAAAATATGGCCGCCGCAGTGGCCGCCGCCTTGGCCGCAAGTTTTAATTTTTTTGCTCAATACGAATCGCGCTTTAACCAAGGGGACCATGATTATGGCATTAAGTTTTTTATTATGCTAATGATCGCTGTCGCTGTGTATGTCTTCAAAGATCGTATCAAAGATATCTCCAAAGAATATTTTAACCAAAAGATGAAAGGTAAATTACCCGATTTTAAATCAGAAATTTGGTTTGATTTTTATGGCAATCAAAAAGAGCGAAAACAAGTGGCCTTACAAACTGAAACCCTACGAACCTTGGCCAAAGAAGACGTTTCAGACGAAGTGTATTATGTATGGAAAAAGGCCCGCCAAAAGGCCAAGGGAAGCCTCCTCGGCCATGATAAGGTTCTTCACTATAATAAACAAATTGCATTATATCCGATCAATCGAGTAGGGAAGTGGGCGCTTAAGGATGTCGTGCGCTTTGACCTACGGGATTTTTATCGTCATTTAGATACTCCTCAAAAGAGTATGAGTTTTCTGGATGAAGATGAGGGTCGCGTCGAGCTCGATGGGCCTAAGACCTATAACCTTGATTTAGTTCTTAAAATGTCGTTGCAGCGTCAAGGAATAAAAACCATTAAATTTCAAACTTACCGGCTAGAAATGGACCAAACCGGGCTATCTAAGGTCGTTCCATCTTTGGACCTCAATGCATTTCGCTATACCCTGGAGGATTTTTGCTTGAATTAAATATCATTCAATTTTTATTAGGGATCGGCCTATTTATTTTTGGCCTGCGAAAAATCCCGTCTAATCTAGACAAGGCCTTAACTCGTTTACCAAAGAGTTTATTTGATCATTTCGACGGTTTGCTACGGCCATATTTACTGGGCCTGATCTTTAGTATGGTGATTCAATCATCAACGCTGGCGATTATTGGCATGATGATTTTTGCCTCCCGCTCGACCATTAGCTTTGCTTCATCCTTTGCTTTTGTTTTAGGGGCATCAGTGGGAGCTAGTCTTAATTTTTGGATTATAGGGCCTGATATGACCTTCCTCGCTGTCTTTTGCCTCTTGGGCGGACAAATGGGAATCTTTCTATGGCGCTCACTTAAATGGCGCTCCTTTTTCCAATTGATGAGTTGGCTTGGAATCATTTTTTTCGGTTTTGCTCTTTTACAAAAGGGCCTGGGGGGCTGGATGACGATCTTGACTCCGGACCAACTCCTTGCTGGCGAAACATGGAATCCCTTAAAAGGTATGGGACTGGGTTTTCTTTCCAGTATTCTTTTACAATCACATGGGCCTATTCTTGATTTATTAACATCAAGATACTTAATAAAGGCACCCTATATAATCTTAGGGGCCAATTTAGGATTGACCTTAACAGCTCTGGTGGTTAGTACCTGGTTGAGCACTAAGGCGAAACGCTTGGCAATGGCGAATATTATTATTCATGGCCTTGGACTTCTGATGTGTGTCGTCACCATGGGAACCTTCCTCAACGTTATAGAAATTTTAGTCAATAGAGTTTTAGGCCTGGCAATTGAGCATGAAATCAATGCCATCCACTTTGCCTTTAATTTTTTAAACTCTATCATGGGTCTTCTTGTTTATCCGATAATCCAAAAAATTGTGATTGCGATTTACCCTGGCCAGGCAGCGGACCGAGATAAAGAACAATCCATTTCAAAAAACCTATTCCAATTATTATCAAATGTGCCAGATGAAGGCCTAGTCGAGGCCCAAAAGCTGTACCGTGATTTATTATTCCGCTTAAAAACGTTTGAAGACCAATTAGTGCAAAGTCTATCCCAAAAGGGCGTTCGAAAAAAGATTGCCAAGGTGCCCCTGGACTTCCTCGAAGAAATTGACCTCTTGGAACATTTATTATTACTTATTTGGCATAAGCATGAATCCCATAGGCCTTTAGCGTGGGCCCAATTAGGCCGTCTGCGTACGCTGAAGGATTTATTGTTACACTGGGATGCTTTTAACCATTTTATTCAAGACCTAAGTCGCGATGAATTAGATATGGCCTTAGATCCTCTTGAAGGAGTCGTTGATAGCTTTGATGGGAACCGCAATGAGCTTTGGTGTTATTTATTTGATCGTGAGGCCAATAGGCCAGGTTCTTTTCTAACTGAAAAAGTGACTTTGCAGGGGCCAGATGGTGATAAGACTCATGCCTCTTATCTTAAAACATCATTTGAGTTTTTTCATTATTTTGTGCGGGTCTTACGTTATCTCCAAAGACTTTGCCTGTCTTATGATAAGGACTGGAAGGTACTCGAGGAGCTAGACCTTTCTTTATTGCCGATGATGGAAAACGAACAATCTAATGACCCCTCTGGATTCTAGCTTGAGACTTAGGCCGTTTTTTTAAAAAACCCAAGATTCCGAGCAGGGGAGTCGGATAATTGATTGCGCCGCTTATTATAATGCTCAGTCGTTTTGATCGAACTATGGCCAACATCTTTTGCCACTTTAATTATATTAGAGCCGTTATCAAGGGCGGAGCCAATATAGGTTGCACGGGCGCTATGAGGGGTTATATGCTTGCTAATTCCCGCCAATTGACAGTACTTTCTGAAGATATAATCAATGGATTTTGGCCGTATGGGCTTCACTAAAAATTCTTTACCGCGGTAAGGGTTCTTACTAGGCTGGAAAAGCCAATCATCGTCACAAATACTGCGTTCTTGGCCGTCCATCCACGCTAAATAATCGTCAATCGCCTGGACGCACTCTTCCGGTAAGAATTTTAGTAATTGCTTGCCTCCTTTGGCGCGAACTTCGATGGTCATATGTCCATTAATTTCTCGCAGGTCTTTTTTCCGCAAATTAATTAATTCCGATTTACGAATTCCAGTGCCAAAAAAAATATAGAGAATCGCCTTATGAAGTGGTGAGGCGGACTTATCAATGGCCTCAAATAATTGTAACACTTCCTCATCTGTCAGGTCGTTGGTCTCTTTTTGAACGACTTGGCGTGGCCTTCGGATACCTTGACATGGGTTGGTTTCAACAAAAGATTTTTCCATGAGAAATTTGAAATAAGCGGATAAAGAGGAGAGTTTGCGGTTGATACTTTTAGGGGAGTAATTACCCTCTAAAAGCCAGGTCTTATAGGCGACCACATGAAAACGCTCACAATTAAGTAAAGATTGTTCGCGAAATTGACCGCTGAAAAATTGGAAAAAATGGCGAATATCGTTTTTATAGGATGTTCGGGTATGGGTCGATTCAAAATTTTGAAAAAATTCATATTCTAATTTTAACGACTCGTCGCTGGGGTTTTGTGCCACCAAGTCGAGGTTGATATTACGGTTATTCATCATCTATTTTCCTTATGATTATTACATATAATTTCTTAACGGAGTTTTTCAAAAAACCTTTAGAGACGGGGTGTGAGAAAAGAGAGAATAAGGGTTATGAGCTATAATTGCCATTATAACTCATAGAATTACCGGATTAGAAAAGCGACCAGATAACCATTTAAATCAGTTAATTCACACCTAGGAAATTGCCAATGAGGCAGGCCTGACTGGCCTGAAAAGATCTCGCCTCTTTGCTAAAATATTTTAATCAGGGAGACCCATATATGAAATGGACCATCATTTTAATCGCAGCTTTAACTCTTGGTAAATTACAGGCCTATGATCGGCCTGAGTTCGATCCAGATACTCACTCTGAATACCTCATGTCTCTTAGTGAAAATACCCTCGATTTTATTAAAAAAAACCCGATTGATCCCAATTGGCGTAAACCTGCTGGCGAACATCAAAATTGGAATGGTCAATTTGATAAACTCATGGACGATGATAATGATCATGACTACCTAGAAAAAATGAAAAACCTTTAATCTTACTTAAGTGAGATCTGATAGATATATTCCAATCCTCAATTCCTTATGACATGGCGAACTGTTTGAGCTGCCCAATACGTGTTTGACTTACCAAACGAATGCCGCTAAATTTTATCCACTTTATAAACGACACTAACAAATGAGGGGAATCATGAAGATTTTAGGCATCGTGCTATTGATGGGAGTATCGCTTACTCTTAACGCCAATGATACTAAGAGTATTGACCAACAATTAGCTCAATATATTAAAACATTTCAAATGAAAGCGCTTGAATGGCCGGCAGAGTCATCCGAGGGCGAGGTCAAACTGGGTCGCAACCTATTTTTTGAAAAGGCGCTCTCTGGAAATTATAATATGAGCTGTGCGAGTTGCCATGCGGAAAATGAAGGGCTTGGCGACAATCTTCCTTTGTCCATCGGCCAAGGCATGACGTTTAACGGCAATACGCGAGTTAAAGGGGATGCCCCACTAATTCCCCGTAATACCCCTCACCTTTTTAATATTGGTTTTGACGAGCAGATTTTTATGTTTTGGGATGGCCGTGTTCATTATTCAGAAAAGGACGATGTGTTCACCACCCCCAACCCACACCTTAATGGCAAGGAACCTCAAGCGCCTGGAATTAAGAGGGCCATGACTCATGCTAATACCGCCCAAGCACTCTTCCCTATGCTTTCTCACGACGAGATGTTGGGCCTCCCTGAAGAGAATGAGATTGCTAGCCTAAGCAGTGATCAAGAAATTTGGCAGGCACTTCTTGACCGCCTTCTCTATGGTGCCCAAGCATCTTTTTACCAAAAATTGTTTAGAGATGCCTATCCAGATACTGCTATCAGCGAACTCACTATTGGCCATGTCGCTGAGGCCATTTATGCCTTTGAAAAGCATGCCTTTGTCATTAATGATACTCCCTGGGATCGCTATTTACGTGGTGATAATAAGGCCCTGAGTCCACAAGAAAAAAAAGGAGCACTGGTCTTTATGGAAAAAGGCCGCTGCGCTGAATGTCATAATGGACCCCACCTATCCAATTTTGACTTTAAAAACACCGCCGTCCCTCCCATCGGCCCAGGAAAAACGAAGAGTGGTCAGGACTATGGTCGGTTTCATGCCACCGGAAAAGTCGAAGATAAGTTTAAATTTAAAGTGCCAGCTCTGCGAAATGTCGCCCTAACCGCTCCTTATATGCATAATGGTGCCTTCATTAACTTAAAAGAAGTAATCAATCATTACGACCATGTTCGCCATTCTTTTATGCATTATACGACTGCCAATATTAATCACAGGTATCGTTATACTTACGGTGTTGATCTAGAGCGTGTATTTATTAAGAAAGAAGTCATTGATATGTTTAAAGGCCTTGATCAAAATATGTGGCCTCCAATTTTATTCACTAATGATGAAAAAGAAGATCTTTTAGCTTTTCTTAAAAAGTCATTGACGCAATTGACACCAACTTTCTACCGTCCATGGGTAAAAAAATAATGATTCGACAGGCCTCAATTCGCTTGAGGCCTGTTTTATTTCTTGTTTATAAAAAATAAATGATGTCTATGTGACTTGAGCTTAGGAGCAAAGGGGTAGCTTTATTGTGAAAATGGTTCCCTGTCCTTCTTTAGACGTAACGGTAATACTACCTCCCATATCATCTATAGTTTTTTTAGAAAGAGATAGTCCAAGACCAGTTCCATCCTGCGGACCTTTAGTTGTAAAAAAAGTGTGAAAAATATTAACCATATTTTCAGGTTTAATACCACATCCGTTATCAGAAAGCTTGATAATCACAGTTGAAGCCTCTTTTGTCACTATAATCTCAATCTTGTTGCGCTCTATTTCTTTATATTTTAAGGCCTGAGTCGCATTCATAATTAAATTAATAAATGTTTGTGCTAATTTATCCTGATT
>JBFGZE010000017.1:0-45519 GCA_041586955.1 Bacteriovoracaceae bacterium | reverse complement strand
TTTGAGTCAGAAGTATTATAGCGAATGGTTATATTACCTGCGCCAAAACGATCATCTAATTCTTTAAGGGCAAGCATTTTGTCTTCGATGAAAGCGTCGCTATTCATAATTGACTTTAAGGATTCTCTATAGCGAATTGTCGTGTCACCAACTGAATTTGTGGATACTTGTTGGAGACTATTATAAATTGTTTCGAGAGGAATGCCGACACCATCGGCCTTGCCTGTTACGCAATCATTGATATAACGTTTACGGAAAAAATCTTTGGCGTTGTTAACAAAACTGTCCATATTATGAGCGTAATTATGATCAAGTTCCGGTAAATCGAAATCAAGCTCTTCCTTTAATGTTTTACGAATGCGAGAGATTTCACGTTGAAATTTTTGCTTTTCCTGAGAAATGACAGCGATACTACTTTGAAAAACTGCTTGACCTGGAATCACGTCTTCTCCAAGACTTTTTGGATCCCATGCCTCTGGCCCTTGGTCTTTGATTTGTTTTTTTACTTGTTCGATATTTTTTTTAAGTTCAGACTCGTAAAGTTCTTTATTTTGTATGGTCCGTACTGCCGTTTGGTTAATACCTAACATATTGACGTCGCGAAGGCCGATCAGGCCAACTTGGATCTGAGCATCCATCATGTTTTTATCGCCAATAATATCGCGACAGGCCGGACTAAAATAAGCTGCCAATTTATTTGTTTTGGTATCGATATCTTGGGATTTTCCCGTGCCATAAAGCTCAGAGGCCAATTTCTTCATATTGTCAGTTAATTCTTTATTTTGTTCTTTAAATAATTGATTACGCTTATTAATTTCTCCAATTTGAGCTTCCAGCATATTCAAATGGTCTTGAATATGATCCATCGTTTTTGACTTTTGTAGCTCAAGACATTCAAGGCCGACGGGGTTAGGGCCTTTTTGTCCAACTGACATCAATTGGTCGAAGAAGTTGATTTGTGATGCTGCCATCTGTTTAAAGTAGCGCATTTGTTGAACGCCCGCTTGGTCGGCCGGATTGACTGGGTTTATACAGGCATTCTCTGGATGGGTTGTAATCGCCATCGTAACAGGGCACATGGGAAAAAATTTTGAGGGAACCATTTTTGGCCTAAACTGCGACATCATCTGTTGATTACTCACATCCGCCAATTGCTGTTGCTTCATCTGCATCATGTCATCGCTAACTTGTTTGAACACTTGACCAGCAGTACCGAGCAAATTATTTTCACTTTTTTCGTCCCGTGCCAAAATAGGGTTGGGCAGACACCATGTCATGACTAAAATATGAATAAAGCTCATATCTAAAAATTTTTTAAATTGCTTGGCCATTCTCAATCCTTACTCCCGGGGGCCCACAAAATGGATCTTCACCATAGGCTTTTCGGTACTTTGTATGACATTGTTGAGCTTAAATACTTAATATAATTTTAATACATGACCCTTTTGCGCGGGTAATAGAAAGATAAAATAACATGACTTCTTGGCAATTGATGGGGATGGAGTAGAATAGAGTATGTTATTTCAATGACTTTGGATGATTGACCATTTATTGGGCAAAACTTCTGCTTGAAAAGAAATCGCCAATATTTTGGGGCAATAAAATGATAATTGAGCAATTTAAGAGAATATTATGGCCACTAAACTTTCTTCGGTAATTTTCAGGTTTTTCGCGACAATAGGGGATTGGTTAATTGGCTACTTTATCCTTTGCTTACTTCAAGGTCTGACCAATATTAACCTGCTTAAAACTCCGATCGGTCAATTTTTTAAACTCATTTTGCCAAAATCTGTGAGTCAAGGAATAGGAGATGCTTTCTTTATTCATCTTTTCATGGGCATCCTCATCGGTACGTTCCTGCGTGTTAATTTTGCTCTCTTAACAGGATCATCACCGTGGGAAAAGTTATTGGGAATAAAGGTTAAGGCCTTCTCCCTCAATGAAAAAGTCGCGCAGGCCTTTCGCCTATTATTATCTTCTTTTTCCCTATTTCTTTGGCCCATCGACTTTATACTAGTCTTTATTCAAGGCGAAACTTTTGGTGAGAGAGTTAGTGGTTCAAAAATTAGCTGGAAAGGAAGTAATAAAAATATTATTGCCTTTGTCCTTTTAATTATGTTTGTCATTTTTTCATTTTCATTTCCTTTTTTCGTACGGCCTATTTTTAATGAATGGAAACTTTCTTTTCAAAAAGTAGATACTATTAAATTAGATAAAGATACCAAATTTGAGGCCTTCAAAGATTATCAATCCCGGATTTTCCATTTCAAGGCCTTTTCTGATTTGGGGCAAGGCCGCTTTGAATTTATTCCCAGTTTTGAAATCACAAAAATTGGCAATCAAAAGAAAAGCAAGCCGGTTATGAATATTTATGACCACAAACATAAAGTGATGGGGAAACTCAAGCGCAGGGGAAGCTTGCCGCTTAAGAGAATTATTGCTCTTGCTGCGAAGGGGAACCCTCTTTTTAATGCCCAATTTCCTCGATTGGCCGCCTATAGGAAAAATGGGATAAACGATCCCAAAATGTATAATGAATTGGATCATCTTTTACGAAAATCTTTCGAATTAACGATGGGAAGTTTTTTTAGGCATGCTTTGACTTATGGACCTTTTATTCGTGGCTATATCAATTTAAGAAATGCGATGCTCGAAATGGTGACTGGGTATGGTGTTCCTGAAATTGATATCATCCAGTGGGGAAATCATCCCTTCCTGCGTTTTCGACAAATCTCTTCCGATAAAAAGGATGAGGATTATCCTTATAGAGAAACACTCATTCCTTTGCAGAGTAATGAATTGATCGTTTTTGAGTATTTTTGGGGAAAAGGGCTAACAGATGCCAATTCTCGTAAAGACTTTGAAAAGATCTTTTTTGCTACATGTGATTGGTTTTTTAATAAGGATTTTGAAGACGATTTACCGCAAGAAGAAAAAGATTTTACTCCTTTTCATATTCTTGATTATTATTTAAAAGGGAAATTAAAAAAGGATGAGATCGTCACCTTTATTTATTATACCCAGAGTTATATGCTGAGTTTGGCGAAAAGAGCACTTGAAAACAAGGACGAGAAACTACAAAATCAATTAATAATCGCTATAAACCGGCTTCAGCTGGCCTCTGAAATTCGCAATCAGACTGATAATGATGTTTTTTCCGGACCTTATTTATCAATATTAAAGAAACTACGATTAGCGTTAAAATCACAGGATTCAACACTATTGCCGTGAGGAAAGAATGGATTATTTGTCAGCTTTAATATATGGCCTGATTCAAGGCCTGACTGAGTTTTTGCCCGTCAGCAGTAGTGGTCATTTGGCATTATTACCCTTTCTTTTGGACATTGAGGATCCCGGAGTTCTTTTTGATCTTTCCATGCATTTTGGAACGGCCTTATCCATCATTGTCTATTTTAGAAAAGAAGTTAAGCGCTTATTAAGTGATACTTTTTCCTTGCTTACAGCACCTCAAAAATATGGCCAATACTCATTGGCGGTCAATATGATCATTTCGACGATAGGAACGGTTCTCTGGGTTGTTCTTTTAAAGGACTTTGCGGAGGAATTTGGCCGTAATCCCTTGGTCATTGCTTTTAATCTTCTTCTGTTCGGTCTTTTTATGTTTGTCGCCGACTATTTCGGGACCAAGAAGGAGACTCAAAAAATGGAACAATTTCAATGGGTGCGGGCCATAATGGTCGGAACTTTTCAGGCCTTCGCCATTTTTCCTGGGGTTTCACGTTCGGGTGCAACTTTGACCATCTCGCGTTTTATTGGCATGTCACGGGAAGAGGCCACTCGCTATTCTTTTCTACTGAGTTTACCCATTATTATTGCAGGATTTGTTTATAAATTCCCAGAGATTGTTAATGGAAATAGTACCTTTTCATTATCTACCTGCTTCTTTGGAGTTGCGGTTTCTTTTATTGTTGGTCTAGTCACAATTCATTTTTTCTTAAAGTTTATCAAAAAGATGGGCCTGTTCGCCTTCAGCTTTTATCGGGTGATTTTGGCCGGTGTTATTTGGTGGGTGGCCTAGAAGCTTGAGCAATCAAATGTATTTGGTAAATTACTATCGACAGGGGCGCAGTAGACGTTATTATTCCAGCGTAGCCCGTCATCATAAAGGTCAGCTAGGCCACTAAAATTCGAGGCATCTGAATTATCATCAATAAATCTTTTATGACGGTATGAGCTTCCCTGGTGCTTAGTTCCTGGTACCTTTAGGTCACTATGTGATACGCCGAGAACAACCTTGCCTGATGCGCAAGCATTGATTTGGCAGGCCAGGCGAATAACGGTATCAAAGTTTTTGATAAAGCCTGATTTAGGGTCAATTTCACCGCTTGATAAATCTTTGGCGCCAGAGCTTATATAGCGATTAAAGTAGACGCTAAGATTGGAAAAATCCTTGAATTGGCATTTCTTCGTTTGGGAATTGATAAAGCCTGTACAGCACGAGGAGGCGTCTGTGCCATCCGCCACAGTCGTTCCTGGAGGTAGACAGCAACTAAACTCATCGGGGCTAAAAACCTCTTTGAGGCCTGAGTCGAAGTTAGTCATATCATCACCACTGAAATAATTCCCCGAGCCATCGGTAAATTCGCCATCCGCGGCGATATTGCTAATAAGATTAGGCGGAGCAGTCGTTCCGGCAAGAGATTGGTCATTGGGATCGACACGGCATAAAATATCGGCGAAGTCATCGGATTTTACCCGTACCTGCGGGATGCCTAGCATTTCAAGATTGCTGACCCAATCAAAAATTGTATTGGCCTCCGAATTGGTCACTGTCCGCGCTAAGCAGTCAGGATCATCGGGTTGCTCGGTATGATTGCAGGTAAAATTTGTCCCACAAGTGGCGCCGGAGCATTGGAGCCAATTGAGGCATTTAAAAGATTCTTTGGGAATATTTTGCATTTTCCCCGGGCCCCATTCATGACCGCCACCATTTCCATTTTTACTGAAGTTCCGCACCCAGTTAGCTGAGCAGCAAGTTCGCTCCGCCATGGCGGCGATAGAGTTATATTGCTTGTCCAAGTCGTTGGTTGTTTTACAAGTTCCATTTTGTGTACAAAAGTCTTTACCGGCACCCTCGATCGGGGGGTACTCAGTGGCATTGCTCATAAGATCATAGATAGTACTGAGGCGACTATACCGGCTTGAGCTTGATAGAGATAGTGCTCCAAGGCCTGGAATATTTTGATTATCAAAATTGGGAAGAGTGGTATCAGGGGCAGCAAAGCCCGTTTGGTCTGCAAGAGATCCAATGGTTATGGTCTTGCCTGTCTCACGGCAGCAGCGGTTGTTGCCAAGAGAGAAATCTGAGGCGGTAGGTGCATCTTCTTGTGAGCAAATCAAACCTTCTTGCCAAAATTGTACTTCATATTTATTGAGGGTTGTCTGGACAGTACTGCTATCACTATCGATATTTGAAACACGACTGGCCACCCAGTTAGAGGGGGCGCATTCAAAATTGGAAAAACAAGTTGAGCCAGGCGCCCGCAAGCAACGATTTTTCTGATGGATGATATCTGTGACCTGTTCGGAATCAAAATCCTTGGTGAGTTCAATGCCTGATAATGTTTCTAATAATGCAAGAGAATTTGTGGAAATCGCCTGTTGGCCGGCGAGTCTCACGAGCTCATTATCATTGAGATTTTTTGTAAAGTTACTCGAGTCCAGTACCCAGTAATCACCACTCGAATCGAAAATAGAACAGCTACTAAGGTATTCACTACTACCTGTACCGGTGAGAGTCATCCCCATGCCAATGACCTGGTCTCCACCATAATCATTGCCTGGGGTATTCGAATGAGCAGTAAGGATATTAGTGCTACTAGGGGAGCGGCCTGGAATACAAAGTGCGCTAATTTTATTATGGGATAAATTTGCTGAAGCGTTGATATTAATTTCTTCTAGACCGTTCCAATCATAGGGGCGACCGAGGTTTCTGGCACCGAGGCCAAAGGTGTCAGCATCACTCACCGGGATGCTATTGGCATTTTGAACAGTTGGGGATTTGCCGTATCGTGAGATGCGATTATTAAATTTGGCGACTGGCACACCACTAACAAAAGATTGACAATAATTATTTGAACTACAGGCGTGAAGTCCTGGTTTTGTAGTACCGCTATAGGCATTGTTTTCGTCGGTAACATTATAATTGGTATGGCAGGCGGCACCACGTCCACGGTAGACACACCTTTTGGGCCCACCTTGGGCGGTTTCAAATAATTGAAGAATATTAAGAGTCTCTTCTTGGTTGGGGCGCTCCTGTCCATTGGCATCAAATTTCGGCCAATTGGTGCTCATATTGGAAACCGTCTCACATACATAGTCCCAGCCTAATTGGCCGGCACAATCCTGATCGGTTTCACAGACATGATATTTCTGGCACTCTGCTCCACGGCTTTCAAAATTATTATTAATTTCATTATCAGCATCGAGAACGGTCGAAGCGTCTACCACTGTCAAATTAAAGGTATTGGTAATCGTTTGATCGCCAAAATAAGCATTAATGGCCAAAAATAAGCGATTCGTAGTGGCCTTGATTCGACGGGAATTGCCAATACTAAACCAGCGGACCCCATCAAAAGATCCAATCACCGAGCCATAATCAAAGCCATACCAATCTCGTTGGTAACCATTGGCAAAAAGAAAATGTTGACCATTTTGACGGAGGAGTCGTTGTTGCTGACGATCACTATTGGCACGATGGGTCCAGGGGATCATCGTGGCGGGGACAAAGCAGGCACGGCCAAATAAGAGGTCATCGGCACGATAAGTTTCCGAGGAAAAGCGGTCGGTTTGTGCTGGCGCTGGTGAATAACCTCCACCTTGGTAGAGAAAACTTTGAGGAAAAATTTTGGCAAGGCCTGAATAAAAATCATTGCCACAATAATAGCAGGTGGAAAAGCTTCCTGAATTGACGTAGACAATATAGGATTTACCCGCTTTGACATCGACTTTCGTGGCGGGAACTGGTGCCGTGGTATCATGATTGAAGGAGCCATATATTTCATTAAAGCCAATATCAGTGGCGACATTATTAGGTTTTAAAAGATCGCCCTTGGTATAGGTAAACTCATTTCCTTCTTGAGTCATGGTGAGATCTGGACTGGATTGGTAGACACCAGTTGTATCAAAAAATAGTTGAGCGACTGATTTTGAGTTAAGAAGAACGTTTTGAACTAAGGGGGGATCTGGCCGTGGTGGTTGAGGGTAGATACAATTATAATCTACGACCACGCTATTTTCGATTTTGGGTTCTAAACGACAAACGGTATTAGCACATTCACATATTTCTTGAATCCTCTCTAATGATGTCTGTTTTAATTGGAGGACATTATTGACATTTGTATCGACAAAAAAAGTGATCTTAACAGTTTGAGTATCAGCAACTTGTAGACCGGTTCCAAGAAATGTGACCACCGCCGGACTGCTGGCAAGAAGGCTCCAATGGGACCCCTCTAAATAGGGAGCATCATCCACTTCAACTTTTATACTCATCGTGGTGTTGGCATAGACTGGCACGAGGAAATCATTTGAGGCCGGAAAGTGGTCTGTGGTGAGTCCTTTGTTTTGACCTTGTTCATATATTTTATAACAACGAGCAAGTGAAGAGTTCACTTTTTCGCAGCTGCCATCAATATGATAGCGTATTTTCAATTCGTCTCTTTTGGCGGTAGGAGAAGCGACATTGAGGAGTGTAATTGATTGCTTATCGGTTAAGTTATTATTGCCAACACCAATGGTTAAATCGGAAGCGGAATAAGTATTATTTTCAAAGATTGTCTCCCCAGAATGAATGATGCGATTAAGAGAGTGACTGGGGATGCCGATCGTTCCCGAGTAGATCGAACTAAAGTTTTGATCATCAGCGAGTGTCTCATAAGTATTACCAGTTGTGGGACTGTCGGTGGTGACTGTGCAAAGACCTACTTCAGAATTCGTGGGAGAGGTGCAATCATAAAGCTCTTGTAACTCCTCAAGACGTCTTGCCGCTTGATCAATGGCATCTGAGAACGATGTCGGGGTCGGGTCGGGTGTAACGTTGCTCGAGCAAAGATGATAAAATTGTGGGTAATCATATATTTTAGATGGGGTACTGAGAATATCTTGAACTGATTGTAGATAATCAGCGTCGGTTTGATCGACACCATTTTTAAGTTGTTTATCACTGACACATTGGCCTAATGAGCAGCAATCATAACCTTTGGCGATACAGGTGGTTGAGGTGGAGCAAGTGACGAGATTGGGATCGCTACTGTTGTTTGCCGCTGTAATTTGTACTTTTAAATAAGAACTTGAGATATTGGAGATGTTAGAACCGCCGCCGGAATAAAGTTCAACACTCGAAGTGACTAATTGACTGGCACTACAGGTTGGGCAAACCTCGGCCAATGAATAGGCGATACTATAGGTGGGATAGGCCGTGCCCATCGCGCTAATCAAGTCCACTGTCTGGCAGAAGTTTTGAGTGGAGGTTTTATCTGAAAAGTTAATGAGATAATAATATTCTTTGGTGTTTGTCGCAAAATTATTAAAGAATCTCGGTGTTGCTGCTGAGATGAGAATTTTATTGGTAGTGGAGTTAGGGAATATGGAAACTAGGCATTGGACTGAGGAGTTATTATTTTGGGCGTATTCGTGGACTTCATTACCTCGGAAATAAATCTGGCCTTGAAAATCAGCGGGGACGGGTAGAAGAGTGTTATACTGGATCGAATTGTTTTGAAAAAAGTTGAGCTTCGATGGGATTGTCGGAGTAGTGGTATCAATTGTTGCCTTTTCTTCTAGAGTACTTTTTTTCCTCTTGGTACCGGCATCCTGAACACAACTTGTGAGTAACGCCAAAAGAAATAGGCATATTAATATCGAATAAGAATGTTTGGTTTTTGGTAAAATTCTCACAAATACCTCGTCTTTTTATCGGGAGATTCGGAGTAAACCCTTAAAAAGACCGCGCCTGACTCATATTGTGGACCAACTTTGCCTGATGAGGGTCAAAAATCGTGTTAAAATATGTTAAGGTATGGGAATCAAAGATTTTTTGATTCT
Source organism: Bacteriovoracaceae bacterium (assembly GCA_041586955.1). GTDB lineage: Bacteria > Bdellovibrionota > Bacteriovoracia > Bacteriovoracales > Bacteriovoracaceae > JBFGZE01. The sequence goes on along the minus strand of JBFGZE010000017.1, from coordinate 36,456 downwards.
TATCGGAAAATTGATATCTTGTGGGCGGGACCTAAATAATTGGCAATTTTTCGAGTAAATTGAAAAATGAAGAAAAAAGCGAGAAAAAAGGAAAGTGTCTCATGGTTAAGGTTATTTTATTGACTTGGATTTTTACGATTGGTTCGCCTCTATTTGCCGGTGCAAAAGAAGAATTAAAAGGCAAAATTAATTTACTTGAATGGATTTATGTCGACAAAAATGTCCTTAATCAGGTTCTTAGTGAATTAAAATCGAAAAAGAAATTAAGCCCTAGTCAATTCGATCAATTGAAAACTCGTGTCGATAAAATGGATGATGATGCCTGCCAAAAGTTGAAAAATACTTTTATGGGCCTATTGCAAACGGACGAGGGGAAAAAGCGTCTCAAAGGATTTAAGAAGAAGGAAAATTTCCAAAAACTTCTTGATGAAATTGATAGTATTAGTAAACCAGGCGCTGGGCCTAAAGCGGCCATCACTAAGACCGCAACTAAGGCGGCGAAAGTTAACTAATAATTTTTTAACTCATTTAATAAGAGGAAAAGTCCTTGTTCACTAAAGCGCCATTTGAGTTGTTCTCGCGTGCCGCGAAAATAATAGGTATGAGACTTCACTTTTTTCTCTGTGGCCACGGCCATACAAACCATTCCCACCGGTTTTTTTATACTGCCACCACCTGGTCCTGCGATTCCCGTAAAAGAGAGCGCTATATTGGATTGGTATTTTTTGAGGGATCCTTGCGCCATTTCGCGAGCGACCTCTTCGCTTACAGCTCCCCATTGTAGAAGAGTTGATTCTTTGACTCCTAGAATTTCTTGTTTGCTCTCGTTGGAGTAAGTAACAGCACTTCCCATAAAGATACTAGAGCATCCAGAAATATCGGTCATACGACTCGCTGTGAGTCCACCCGTGCAACTTTCGGCCAATGATATAAGACAGCTTTTTTCCTTTGCCAACTCGATAATTGCTTGGACTAAAGAGGTGTCGTCAAAACTCCATATGAACTCAGCTAAAGGAGAATTATTGAGAAAGTTTTTAATTTCGTTTATTTGAGAGGGTCCTAGCTGTGGTGAGCGAACTAAAATATCTATACCACGAATTTGCGGTAAGGAGCTGACTTTACCAAATTGGGCAAGATAACCCCAAAGGTTAGGCATTAAATGACCAAAGATTTTTTCCTCAGGAATACCGAAGGTGCGAATGGATAATTGTTGGGTTTTGATCAAGTTCTGATCACTAATTTGAGGGCCAATGGATTGTTCAAGCATCGCCTTGAACTCTCGGGGAACGCCTGGAAGGGCAGCTAGCCAAAGAGATTCATTTTTAAAAAAGAGGCCGGGTGCTAGACCTTCTGGGTTATGAAGGGGGGTCACTCCTCGTGGAATCATATGGTAATGATTAAGATTAGGGGTCCATTCTTTGTCAAAGGCGCGGTAATGATTGGCGACAAGATCACGGGCCAGGTCATTTTCAATGAGGGGTTGGCGGATATAAGAGGCGAGCATGGTTTTTGTGATGTCATCTTCAGTAGGGCCTAAGCCACCACTAATGAGAATCCCCTGAGAATGGGCACCGAGAAAATCGACGGCCTGGTTGAAGGCCTCTTTATCATCACGAATGGTAATAGTATGGTTGAGGGAGAGCCCTAATCGATCACAAAATTGCGCTGCAACCTGGGTATTAAGGTCCTTAATTCGACCATTTAAAAGCTCATCTCCAATAATTAATAAAGAAACGATCATGCTATAACCTTTTGACTGGGGGTATACCCAAAATCAGCTTTATACAGTATTCTACGCTCATGAGTTTAAAGCTACAACTGCGAATTCCCTATGATGCGGGCCTTGAGGATACCTTGGATAAAGAATGCCCGGGCTGGCTTGATTATCGTGTGATCTCAAAGGCCTTAGATGCACGGAAGGCCAATAAAGGGAAAAAACCGCAATATCTTTACACGTTAGAGGTCATTAAAGAAGGCCAGAAGTTTGAACAATACGGGGAGACTTTTCCTCAAGTTGGCCCTCTGAATAAAAAACCTTTAATTATAGGAATGGGGCCTGCTGGTCTATTTTGTGCTTTGCGCTTGGCCGAATACGGCATCCCTTGCATTTTATTGGAGCGGGGGGTGCGCGCTACCAAGCGAATGATCCATATTGCTCGTCATTGGCGCTATGGAGAGTTTGACCGTGATAATAATGTTTGCTTTGGTGAGGGAGGGGCTGGACTTTTTAGTGATGGTAAATTAATCACACGAGTTAAGTCTCCCCATATCAAATATGTCATGAATAAATTTGTGGAATTTGGGGCACCAGAGGAAACGGCCTATATCTCCAACCCTCACTTAGGTTCTAATAAAATACGTCAATTGATTACCAAGATGGCCAATCAATTAGAGTCTCAGGGGCATGAGTTACATTTTCAGGCGAAGGTCACTGAGTTGATCACAGAAAAAAATGGAGCGATGGCGGGCAAGGTTGTAGGGGTGCGCCTAGATGATGGGCGAGAATTTCGTTCGGACCATGTCATTTTAGCAGTCGGCCATTCGGCCCATCAAATGTACCGCCATTTAGAAGAATTAGAAGTTCCTATGCGGCCTAAGGATTTTGCTGTTGGCGTGCGTGTGGAACATCCTCGCCGCTTAATTGACCATATTCAGTTAGGGGATTTTGCAGAGGATAAAAATTTAGGCGCCGCTCGTTACCGTCTTAGTTATCACCAAAAACAAACGAGTCGTGGCAGCTATAGTTTTTGTATGTGTCCAGGTGGATATGTTCTGAGCTCGGGGACTGAGGATGATGGAATTGTGGTCAATGGAATGAGTAATTACGCGCGTAATGCTCCCTGGTCCAATTCGGCATTAGTCGTTTCGGTGAAGGCCGGTCAAGATTATTCAACTCAAAAATTATTGGGAGGAGTGGACTTTCAACGCTCAATTGAAACCAAGGCCTATGATTATTCAAAGGCCCATGCCTCGGGCAAAGAAGTTCCCTACCAAAATTTAGAGGATTTTATAATTGGCAAGGTCTCTACAGGGATATTACCTAAGACCAGTTGCCCTTCTGGTATTGTTAGTGCTCCTTTACATGAAATGCTACCTTCCTTCGTCACTGATCATTTGCGCCAAGCACTCTTAGACTTTGATGTGAAAATGCCAGGGTTTGTCACCAAGAAGGCCAATTTCTTGGCGCCAGAAACCAGAACATCCGCTCCGGTAACTATTCTCCGAGATAAGATAAATCTCGACTCCCCTGGCCTTTCAGGTTTTTACCCATGTGGGGAAGGCGCCGGTCACGCTGGAGGAATTACCTCAGCTGCTGTGGACGGTATCAAAGTGGCGATGGCCATTCTTAAAAAAGAAAAAGGTCTCGAATAATTAACTCTATTAGTGGGTCATCGTTTTTTATTGGGGGCAATCTCATCCGAAATAATGAATCTTTCCCGCATCTTTTTGAATATCAATTATTGGGAGTAATTATCACACGCTTTCACTATATCGATTCTCGAATGAGAATTAATGTCTAAAATTTAGAATTAAAAATTTCAATAAAAATAGCATGCACACTTCTCGACCAATTGCTTTATTCGGTAATTGACCTCATTGTTTTCAGTAATGTGTCTGGAAAGGAATGGGCCGGATCAGAATAAAATGTTTTTCCAAAAAGGTCTTTACTGGCCTGAAGCAAAGTTGCAAAAAATGGGTGTGAGAGGCGCAATTGCCATGTCAGTGACAGGGAACAAGTTTATAATTTTACCTCGGGTCAGGAGATTGTCTATGACCTTGAGTAATATTATCATGCTCTTGGTAAGCTTTGGACGCTAAAGAGATTAAGGCGGAAGAATTTTTTGCCAGGGCCGTGACATTACACAGTAAAATACTAGATGCAATGGATTAAACAAGAAATTATTAATCGCTACCGACACTTTCATGCTGTGCCAGATGGTAATAATCTTTAAAAAGAAATATTTGAACATTGCTGCTTGTTGACAGGTCTTGTTATGAGCAAGACAGTCAATTCTTATACCCGCAGGCCTTTTTAATTTGGATGCGCCTTTAATTATTTAAAAATGAAGATGACAAGTTATCATTAAGGGCATCTTTATTTTTCAATAATTTCACCTTTCTTTAAAGAGAAAGAAGTCCTGTGTTGTGAGGTTCTGGTAGCAATTAAGTTTTTTTTTTATATAAAGTAACAGAGATATGGGCCAGTCAATAGTCAAAACACTATTTTTACTTTTTTCTCTGCTTCTCACTGTAAGAGCAGAATCAAAAAAAATTACTTTTCTCACTCATGACATTAGACCTTTTGTTTATAAAGAAAATAATAAATTTGTGGGATTTGGAGTGGAAATCATTACCGAAATGATGAATATGGTAAATTATAAAAATGATTTCAAGTACGTCCCTTTCAATAGAGCTCTTAATACGGTGCAAACTCAAAACAATTTTGCGATGTTTATCGTCTCTCGTAGACCAGAAAGAGAAAAAACACTTAAATGGGTTGGGCCACTTATTTCAAGTGGCGTTTATTTTTATAAAAAAAAGGAAAATAAAACGAAGATAAATAATTTAGAAGACTTAAAGAAGTTTAAAGCGATTGGTGTCGCAAGAGGCAATGCTGATCATTTTTATCTGAAAAATAAGGGGTATAAAAATTTATTACCGGTCAACACTCATGACCAGTTAATAAGAATGTTGTATCTGGACAGAATTGATATTACACCGATAAGTGAGGTTGTTATAGACGCAATAATAACAAAACGAGGTTTTGATTTTAATCTAATCGAAAAAACAAATGTTAAATTATATGACTCTCATCTTTATTTAGTTTTTTCTAAAAATATTCCCGAATCCATAATTACTCAATGGCAAAGCGCCCTAATTCAATTAAAGAAATCAGAAAAATATAAACGTACTTATTTAAAGTATATCAAAAAGAAATTTCCTCCAAAGGCTTAACAGAATAATATTTAATTTTACATTCTTACACTTGCTTGTGAGGTGCGTTTTTGTTTAAAATTTTTATGATCAATATAATCCGGCCAGCTCAATTTTCCTTTCTTGGATGTTAAAGATTCATCCTCATCATGGTTACTCATTGGACTTCGGTAGAACTCTTAGATCCCAATTTAAGCGTCTAAAGGAATGATTGAATGATGTTCCCTCTTAATTAAAAGAAATAGATCTATAAAAATTAGAAAATCAATAATTTGGTTATTTTTGTTTTCGCTCTAAAAGGTGCGCGTATTTTAGAATTTTGGCCGCATAGCTTTGACGTCGGGGAGTGACCTCTCCATTATATTGTTCCAAGGCCTTGCGGTAAATATCATGGAGTGTCCCGTTTTCTATTTTCCTTTTTTGGTGCGCCAAATAGGTTTTAAGAAGAATACTGCCATAATAGAGTGCGTACTTCGGTTGATTCATGATAACGCTTTTTTGTGCTCGAATCGTTTCATTTTGATGATAGAGGGCCTGGAAGTCATAATCCACACACTCAGTCATAAGGTTTAACCAATACTCAGTATTGGCCACCGGTGCTCCGGCCCGACCCTTTGCCCCTAATTGATCATTCACTTCGTTTAATCCTAAAGTCGTGAATTGAGTCAGCCCCACTGCACCCGTAGGGCTTTTTGCGTGAGTGCGAAAACTGGATTCTTTACGGATAAGGGCGGTGAAGATATAGGGGTCAATTTCTAGGCAGGAGCTAATGCGCAAAATGGTCTCGGCCATTTGTTCGTTATCCATATAGTCAGATGAACGTGAAGGGTTTGTTTGACGAATATAGCGGCTTAGATTGGAAATACTTAGAGTCTTTTTAGAGATAATGAAATTACTTTTGAGGTGGTGATTTTTAACAAAGAAGCCTTTTTGCTGGGCGAAACTTGAGCTTAAAGACAGAGAGATCATAAATATACCGCGATAGAATTTTAGGGCCATACCATTTCTCCAACGTTCTCATTTTCTCACTAGGAAAATTATTTACGACAACCGTCGCTGGGTGTCAATGATCTCGGAAAAAATAACGCGTAGACTAAAGCAATGTCAGAAACCTTAACCCTTTACAGCATGCCTAAGAGGATAAAACTTTGCTATCCTCAATGGTAATTCGCGATTATTTCTAACGAGGATAAGGATGTTATTAAAGAAAAAGGAAAGGCCGAATGGGCCTTATGATGTGATCGTTATTGGCTCAGGCCTTGCCGGTATGACGGCGGCCAATAAATTGGCAAAAAATGGACGAAAGGTTTTACTCTTAGAAGCGCATAATAAATTAGGTGGTTTTGCCACTTGGTTTCGGCGCAAACAGGGCCAGCATATTTTTGACATATCTTTGCATGGTTTTCCTGTTGGAATGATTAAAACCTGTCGCAAGTATTGGAATAAAAAAATCGCCGATGCGATTATTCAAGTGAAAAAAGTTCGCTATATCAATCCGCAATTTTCTGTTGAAACAGATTTTACCAAAGAACATTTTATAGAAACTCTTGTTGATAAATTTAATGTCGCACCAGAAACGGCCCAGGGATTTTTTGATGAATTGGGTGCCATGAATTTTTATGATGGCAATCAAATGACTAACGGAGAATTATTTGAAAAATATTTCCCAGGGCGCAACGATATTACGCGTTTTCTCATTGAGCCCATTGTGTATGCCAATGGCTCCACGTTAGAGGACCCCGCTATTTCTTATGGTATCGTTTTTTCCAATTTTATGAGTAAAGGCGTGTATATTTTTCAAGGGGGGACGGAGCAATTAATCTCTATGATGAAAGAAGAACTCCTTGCTAATAACGTCGATATTAAATTGCATTCTAAAGTTGAAAAAATTTGTATTGAAGAGCGTAATGGTAAAAAGGTGGCGACGGGAGTTGAATTAGAGGGGGAGTTTATTTCCGCACAATCGGTCCTCTCTAATGCTAATCTTCATTCGACCATCTTTAAAATGGTAGGAGAGGAGCACTTTACTCCAGAGTTTGTCGAAGAATCTCGTAAGGTGCGATTAAATTCCTCTAGTTGCCAAGTTTTTATGGGGTTAAAGAGTGGTGAAGCGCTCCCTGATATTGGTGAGCTTATTTTCTATTCTGATGATGAGCAATTTAATACGGATTTAATTTTATCACCAGAAGTTGGTAGCCAAACATTCTCTGTCTATTATCCAGAAATTCGCCCTCATCTTGAAGAAAAGAAATATACAGTGGTCTCTTCCTCCAATGCTCGTTACGAAGATTGGGTGGGGTTATCGCCAGAAGAATATGAATTACGCAAAAAACGGTTAATGGAAAGAGCACTGGTATGTTTAGAAAAGATCGTACCAGGAGTGCGAGAGAAAATTGATTTTATCGATGCTTCGACGCCATTGACTATTGAGAAGTATACCCACCATCAAAAAGGAGCCAGTTTTGGGACGAAATTTGAAGGATTACCGGTTAGTAAAAATCTTCATCAACAAATTGATGGACTTTTTCATAGCGGCAGTGTGGGGATTATTATGTCGGGTTGGTTGGGCGCGGCGAACTATGGTGTGATTCAAAGTCATGAAGTAGAGAATTATTTAGGATAATAAGGAAAAAGCAATGAATATGAATTTTAAAGATCAGATTGTCATCGTGACAGGTGGAACTCGTGGTATCGGTGGAGGTATCAGTCAGGCATTCTTACAGCAAGGGGCCACAGTTATTGCCACTTATCGTTCTAATGATGAAAAGGCATTGTCCTTTAAAAATAACTTAGGTGAACAGGGTGCTCAATTGGATTTACGTAAATTTGATATTAGCAATGGTGAAGAGGTAACGACATTTTTTCAATATATTGAAGAGACTTATAGTAAGGTCGATGTCTTGGTCAATAACGGTGGTATTCGCCGCGATAATATATTGGCCTCTCTTTCCGAGGACGATTGGGATCAGGTTCTTGATACCAATTTAAAGGGAACATATTTAATGGCCCAAAAAGCGGTTCTTTTGATGATGAAGAAGCGCTATGGGCGTATCGTAAATATGAGTTCTATTGGTGGAGAGCTGGGCCTGGCGGGTCAGGCAAATTATTCTGCTTCAAAAGCGGGCCAGGTTGCTTTGTCTAAAAGCCTGGCCAAGGAAGTCGCTAAAAGGGGGATTACAGTTAATAATGTCCTACCTGGCTTTATTGAGACCGAATTGATTGGTGATCTTTCTGATGAGCAGGTGAAGGAATATAAAAAGCAAGTTCCCATGAAGCGCTTTGGTACTATTACTGAAGTGGCACAGGCAGTTCTTTTCCTGGCCTCAAAAGAGGCGAGTTATATTACTGGTGCCAGTTTAGAAATTACAGGAGGACTGGCGTGAGGCAAGTTGACCCTATTATTTTAGAGAATATTCCTCAAAGAGAACCCTTTCTCTTTGTTGATGAAATTAACGAACGCCAAGATAATAAGATTGTCACTAAGTTGCATTTAACCGGTAAGGAAGACTTTTTTAAAGGACATTTTCCGGGAAATCCTATTATGCCAGGTGTGCTATTACAAGAGGCCGTATTTCAAAGTGGTGCACTTTTAATGGGACTTCGAGGTCAGGTTCAATCTGGGCTCGGTGTTGTCTCTCGAGTGGAACAAGTTAAGTTTAAAAACTTTGTCAAACCAGGTGATACTTTAGAAATGGAAGTGACCTTAGATGAAGAAATGGCCAATGCTTTTTATATGACTGGGCGTACGCGGGTTAATGGCAAATTAGTGATGGCGATAAAATTTACCGGAACAGTGGTAGGGAATACAGAATGAATTTATTAAATCTCAAAGGAAAAAGTTTTCTTATCTCTGGCGTCGCTAATAAAAAATCGATTGCCTATTTTGTCGCTCAATCTCTGTGTGAAAGCGGTGCCCATATCTATTTAACAGTTCAAAATGAACAGGTCTTGTCTAAAGTGGAAAAACTATTTCCAGACGTTCCTTGTTTTATTGTAGATGTCGAAAATGAAGAGCAAGTTACACAATTGGGGCCTGCCTTAGAGAGTCAGGGGATTCAACTTGATGGCTTCCTTCACTCAATGGCCTTCGCCAATTATTCACAGGGGATTAAACCTTTTCATGAGACTAAATTAGCAGATTATGTCCAGGCCAATACCATCTCGTGCTTTAGCTTAACGAGTATGAGTCATAGCATAAAAAATGTACTTAAAGAGAATTCTTCAGTCGTTACTATGTCGATCTCCAATACACGGGCCACTAGTTATGGATATATGGGACCGATCAAAGCGTCTTTAGATGCCACGGTTGCTTTTCTGGCCAAGAGTTTTTCAGAGTTTTCGCGGGTAAGATTTAATGCCGTTTGTGCTGGGCCATTAAAAACCACAGCATCCGCCGGTATTCCTGGTTATATTGATAATTATTTATTTGCTGAAAAATTGACTTTAAGAAAAGAGGCCTTGCATACTCAAGAAGTGGCCAATACTGTTCTTTTTCTTTTAAGTTCTATGTCAAGTGGCATAAACGCTTCTGGGATTGTGGTAGATGCGGGAATGAGTTGCAATTATTTTGATCAAGATGTTGTGAAGACTGTCGCTAAAGACCTTTAACAAAGCGACAGGGGTTAATTTATTACCATTTCATATAAAGGCCATCAGCTAATAATTCTGGTTTTTCCCATTTAAAACCTTGTCATAGTTTTCTTAAAAAATAGCTTAATTTCTTTTTAGGTAATTGTACTGCAATTTAATTGGGGCACTTTTGATGGCGTCTCATTTTTTGTTGTTCTTTTTTTATTTTGAATTAAGTCCTTAGTATTTAAAAGGAATTGCTCTAATTTTTCAATAAAGTCTATCGACGTCATCCTTCATTGCTACGATGAATCCTGAAATATCAATATTGAAGCACCTTTACGCTAATTTGTAGGACGTTCGTCGAGGAGGGGTGATTTCGAAAAAAAGAAAAAATGGGTCTGGTTCGTAGTATTTTTATCACTGTTGTATTTTATTTAGGCATTAAGACCTCAATGGCGGCAAGTACTATAGATAATCAATTTTTTTTCAACCAACATTCTCATATTTATCAAAGTATAGCGGAGCGCTTGCAGGATAGTATCGGCCAGCAGGAAGGTAAACCTGTATTACCTGGAAAGGATGGTGTCTACGGTGGCCCAAACTTTATAGGGTTCCGTAAACATTTCTCTTGGACAGACTTTTCTGTTGAGTGGAGAAGGGACTTAGCTCCAGATCTTTTTCACGATAGTCGCTATGTGGTGACTGATAAAATTACCCTCCGAGTGGAAGCCTATCCTTTAATCAAAGGGCTGCGAGACCAAAATAAACTCAATATTACAGATAAGGCCTTGGCAGGGTTTGTGGGACTTTCTTTCGAAAGGGAGATCCGTTTGGCGCATTTTTCTTCCACTTTTGAAGAAGGCCTTATTATTGATATTAATTCTATACCGCTCATTTTAATGGGTCCCGATTTAAGAGGAAAGAGAACTTTAGCACCTGGAGAGGTTTGGAATCAGAATGATCGATTTGTATTTAATGCTCATGGGTTGACGAATATGCCAGTAAATCCCTATATGGCCATCGCCGCAGGTGGCAGTATCCAGGTGAGTCGTATTTTTTCCGTAGAAATTTGGAAAAGCGAAGAAGATCAGCAATTAAAATTAAGTTTTAAAAAAGAAAAGGAAATATCGACACTAGGTATTTTAGGTCTCTACGCTCAATTTTTCAAGGCCCTTAAAATCAAATTATTCCAAGTCGAATTGCAATATAGCTTTGAAGAGCAAATGATTGCTCATATGAGTTTGTCATCAGGTGATCAAGAAGCACTTATTGCTTCAGATTTTGAGTTAAGAGAATTTATTCGCGGTAAATTTGATAATCATCATACTTTAATTCCCTATCAAGTGGCCTTAGAAGTTCGTAAGATGGAGAAGCTATCCTCGCGTATTGATTTCCTTCTTTTTCATGGTGAGAAAAATGCTGAAACTGAAATGGTCGAAATTATCAAAGATCAGAAAAAGACCACTTATTTTGGCCACCAATTTTTCAAAAGTAAAAACAAACAAGGAATATGGAGCTTTCTTTGGGGTGTTGTTTTTGATTGGGCCTTCCAGACAACTTCTCAAAAGGTCGCGCGGGTTGAAGAAAAGCGTGGGGACAGGATTGAATATGAAAGTGCCTTTAATGTAATACAGAACAAAGACAAATATACCATTTCTAAAGACAAAGAAAATTTTTCGATTAGCTTTAGTCATTTTTGGCGTTTGCAAAAGTGGAAAAAAATAGGGAAGCATAAAGAGAAAAAAAGATGGGGTAATCGTATTCACAATTTTATACCGGACTCGAAGGTGCTTCAAAATGGCGTCAAAACAGGACTCGTTGTACCACCTTTAAAACTAATGGTTTCACAAGTTGTTAATCCCAAAGGTGTGATTTACTTTAATCAATTAAAAATTAACGACGTTTATGGCCTCATTAAAAAAGTTTGTCAAAACAAAGACCGGCGTCGGTATTTTCGTTTTCTAAGTTTCTTTAATCGCTGTAAAAGGGGCCTTAAAAAAAACTTTAAACGCTACACCAAAGAGTTATCAAATAGTTCTCACTATAAAAGTGATTTCCGCGCCTGTCGATCACGCGTAAAAAAATCATCCTTTCATTTACGTTTTCGGCTTATCCGCAATTGCCTTTATGAGAAAAAACGCTTGGAACGCGGCTCCTTCGAAGGAAAAGTCCCACTATGGCGATTTAAAAGCTTTGTCGATCAATTGGCAATTGAGCTTAAAAATCTTGATTTTCTCAAGGCATTTTTTGGAGCGAATGGACTTTTTATTCATAATAAATTGGAGGCCTTCAATCGTTATGGACACCCAATCCTATTTTATAAAAAACAAGGTCAATTTAAGGGCACCGGTCTTATTCAGCGCCGTCTAATAGAGGACAATTTACAGGCCCAGGCCAGTATAAACCCTTAAAAATCAGTGCTGAAATCGACTAAAGTATTTTTGCTTAAAAACCGATCAGTTTGATACGATAAACTGGCGGGAGTTAAATGAAGAACCAATTTTTTAATTTCATTAATCGATTTTCTTGGGGTCCTCGTTATATCCGAAAAAAAATTTGCAAGCGGATTAACCTTGAAGAAAAGCTCGATTCATCTTTAATATTTAAAGTGGCAGAAACTCATGATGAATTTGAGCAGGCATTTCAATTATTACATGATGCTTATGTTGCTGAAGGCTATATGGAAGAACATCCAGAAAAAGTTAGAGTGACTTCTTATCACGCCTTGCCAACCACAACGATATTGATTGCCAAATTAGGTGAAGAGGTGGTGGGAACTGTTAGTATAATTAAAAATGGAGATTTTGGCCTCCCCGTTGGTAAAGTTTTAAATTTAAATGAATACACAAGGCCTGGCGAGCATATTGGGGAAGTTTCATCATTGGCCATTAAGAAGGGCCATAATAGTTTTAATGGGAAAATACTTTTTCCTCTTTTTAAGTTTATGTATGAATATTCGTGCCGCTATTTCGATCTTCAATACTTTGTGATTGCTCATCATCCTAAATGGAAATATTTCTATCAATCGATATTGGGCTTTGAACAAATTTCTGAATATATTAATGAATATGAATTTGCTCAAGGAGCACCAGCAATTGTTCAAATGCTAAATTTAAAGACAGCGGTTTTTCAATTGGCGTATTTTTATTATGGAAAAAATAACAGTCAAAATATATGGCATTATTTTCATGAAGTTAAAATGGATTGTTTTCAATTTCCAGAGCGTTTTTTGAATAAAACCTTCGATTCACAAATGGGCCCCGATACTTTGAACCATTTTTTTAATACCTTGACAGATACCTTTGAAACATTGGAACAAAGAGAAAAAGTAATATTATCGGAACTATATACATCGAATAAATATCAACATATCTTACCAATTCAAAGTAAAGTACCTACTAAACGTCTGCGCCAAACGGTGCGTATGACTGTTGATTTTCCTTGTCGAGTAATGCGCCTTGATGGATCTAGTATTAATGGACGGGTCATTAATGCTAGTACTCGTGGATTGATGGCACAACTTGAAAAGGGACTTGAGGACGGAGAAAGTATTGAAATCCTAGTGCGCCTTGAGGATTTTAATGTACTTAAAATAAAGGCCAGTGTTAAAAATATCCGAGATGGTAATATTGTTGGTATGTCGGTAGAAGGCAAGCATTTTGAGTGGGTGCAGGCCATTCAATTATTATGTGGCCATTTCACTCAGGATGAATCAAAGGCCTATGGAGATGAAGATCACGAGGACATTATCCTTAAAATAGCATGATTTTATAAGGACGCTTGCCAGCGTTTTAGACCCTCATCTACATCTATTTTGGGTTGCCATCCTAAATCATGGTGACTCTTACTATGGTCAAAATAATGATTTTTCGCCAATTGTAAGGCCACGAAGCGTGTCATGGGTGGTTCAACGTGGTAGCGACCAAAAAGAGAAAGAAAACCCTCGATGATCGACCCAAGGGCGTAGGCCTTTTTAAAATTCATTTTTTTATGAACTGGCGGTAAATCATTTTTTTCCATAATTTTATTGATGAAGGCCCATAGATTCACCGGACCTTGTCCTAGGAAAAAGGCCCTACCTGTGATTGATTGGGGTGCCGTTATCATTTTATGAAGTGCCTGGACATGAGCATCAACAGCATTTTCAATATAAAGAACATCCACCATATTCAGGCCATCGCCAATTTGTTTTAAGCGTTTTTTTCTATGGGCATCTATTAAACGGGGGAGAAGATTAGAATCTCCTGGGCCAAACATTAAGTGGGGACGAAGAGAAACCGTTTGGAGATCCTCGCCATTGGCCGCTAGAACCATTTCTTCGGCCAAGCGCTTGGAACGTGCGTAGCGACTTAATGATCGTTGTGGGTAAGGCATTGATTCATCAATATTAATTAAATCCTCGGTGCCGAAAACGACACTTGGGGTAGAGGTATAGATGAGCAGTGGAACCCCTTCGTCCTTCATCGCTTGGATAACATTTTGGGTACCAATGGTATTTGTCTGGTAGAAATCCTCCCATTTTCCCCACATCGCAACCTTTGAGGCAGTATGAAAGCAGGCGTCTTGATCACGCAGGGCCTGCCTTAAGGCAGGGAAGTCGGCAACAGAACCTTGGAGTGAAATAACACCCATATCTTTTAAAGAGGGGTATAGAGAGCGAGAAAAGCTTGTGACGGTATGTCCCTCCGCAATCAGTCTTCGGCAAAGCGCTTGACCCAAAAAACCACCACCTCCAGTGACGAGAATTTTCATTATTGTACCCTTTTGGCCGCCCAATTTCTTAAGGCATTGCGATCAATTTTTATATTATGGCGGATATCGACAGGAAATTTCCGATAACCCATAAAAAAATCTATTTCTTGAGTATGGGGAAAATCATTTGCCATTTGTTTTAATTCAAGGAGGTCTTGTTTATGATGTGTAATCATTCCCATCTTTTTCCATTCAATGATAAGACCCGGGCGTTGTTGGCCATAAGGCCCTAGGCCTATGAGTGCCGTGCGTTTGACCGCAGGGTGGCGATTGAAGATGGCCTCACATTGGATCGGTGAGAGGAGTCCTTTTTGAGTAACAACACGGTGATTTTTACGGCCGGCAAACCATAGGCGACCTTGTTCATCCAAGTATCCTAAATCACCCATTCGGTGCCAGATATGGCCATCTTTATCATGCATTTTGGCGAGAGCTGTTTGCTTGTCGCGTTTATAATATTGGGGGGTGACAGTTGGACCTTGAACGACCACTTCACCAATCTGATAAGGGGGTAAGGCGCCTGTTTCGAGATCAAACTCTGGAATGATTCCATCATTGATCGGTATAATGGCAACTCTTTGGCCTGGAGTTGGGAGACCGACGCAGGTCCCCTTTCCTTCCTTCATATAGGGGAGAAAATCTTGAAGGAGAGTGTCTCCTCGAATGCAACTAACTGGTAGGCATTCCGTCGCACCATAGGGAGTATAGGTCGTCCCGTTTGTCAGTACCTGTGAAAACATTTGATGAATTTCCGGGCGCACAGGGGCACCGAACATCACTAAATATTTGACAGTGGGGAGAGTTATATTATGAGCGACGCAAAACTGTGCCACCTTTTCCCAGATGGCAGGGCTGCCGGCGACAAACGTTGCTTTTTGGTCTAGAATATTTTGTACCAGCTTACGCGGGTTCGCCTGTGCTGGCCTGGCCGGGTTCATATCTGGGGGGCATGATTTCATACCCATCGCCAAGGTGAAAAGAGAAAATAAAGGAAAGCCCGGAATATCGATATCCTGATCCGTTAAGGCGAACATTTCTTTGAGCATTTTTATCTGGGCATTGAAAATGCCATGGGTATAGACCACACCTTTGGGAACGCCTGTTCCACCGGAGGTAAACAAGATTGCTGCCATTTGCTCCTTAGCTACTGGTAGCATCGTGACTTTCTCTTGCAGGTTTTTTTTTGGTCGGCCAAGCACGGGAATATTGCTAAAGATAAAGGGAACTTTCTTGCGAATAAAATAAAATTGAATTGAGGAAAATGTTCCTTTAAAAATTTTGGCAATGGCATGAACTATGGGTTCTGCGATGAGACCTTCTGGTCGAACTTCTTTAATGGCCGAAAGAAGGTTTTTAACTCCCATGCCAGGGTCAATAAAAACAGGGATCACTCCAATCTTAAATAGGGCAAAGGTTAAAGGGGCGAATTCCAGACCTGGCTTGAGAAAAACCAGCGTTTTCATACCAGGTTTAAGGCCTTCGGCCAATAATTGCTGAGCGTATCGATCAATCCGCTCACCTAACTCAAAAAAAGTGAGTCCCGAGTATTGATATTGTCCGCCGCAATTTTTACCGAGCACCAGTGCTTCTTTTTGAGGTAATTTCAAAATCCATTGATTAACGGAAAAAGCGACGTTATATTCAGCACTTTTCATAAAAACTGCTCTATTCTTTCCAAACATTTCAACGGTTCATCTTCCAAAACATAATGTCCGGCATTTTTCAGGTACATGGTTTCAGCATCAGGGTAAATGGCGTTCCATTTTTTATAAAAATAATCGTGGAAACAAAAATCCTTACCTCCCCAAATAATGAGCTTGGGGCAATTGATCATTGGCAAACTTTTTTCGATATTAAGCAAGGTATGATAGCTTGGATGATCCTCTGACATGGGAATATCTTTCACAAACTTTGCAGTGGCAATACGACTTTTATAGTCATGATAAGGGAAGAGGTAACCATTTTTAATATTTTTATCTAGTTTTTTAGTGACCGCCATAAATGTGGCCGGCCAGGCAAAGCCATTAAATCGGCGAATCATCCATTCGGACCAAGGACCTTTGCGAAGAAGGTCTATACGCTTAGAAATAATGGGTGTTGTAAATGCTGCGGTATTGAGAATAATTAATTTTTGTAATTTCTCAGGGCAATCGGTGGCAAGACCTAGGCCTATAGCACCACCCCAATCATGAACTCCAAGTGAGTAATTTGAAATATTAAGAGAGTTGGTTAGTTCTTTAAGATTATTAATATGGTTTTCTAAACAATAATTATAATCTTGGGGGTGATCAGAAAGGCCCATGCCAATATGGTCAGGAACAATGACCCGAAAGCGCTTACTTAAATGTTTAACAAGATTGCGGTAAAAAAATGACCATGTGGGATTACCATGGACGAGGATCAGGACTTCGCCCTTTCCTTCATCTAAATAATGGAGTTTGTGGCCATCTCTTGTCGTGTGAAAATTGGAGGGAAATGGGTATTCGGCCTTGAGGGCTGTAGGTATCTCTTGCATTGATTGGTTCACCATTCAACTCCTAGCATAATGGAAGAGAGGCCGGAGCCAATTCCCACTAATAATAATTGATCACCATTTTTGATTTGATTTGTTTCTTTGAGTTTTGCCAAGGTTAACGGCAGAGCTGCAGATCCAGTATTCCCAAACTCTTCATAAGTGGTAAAAGTTGGGTGTTGATGAAAGTCGAGTCCTTTTAAGACTTGCTCTTGGTGGGCCTTACCAACTTGATGGCCTAGGACCCAATTGAATTGTTCATGCGTCCAATCTAATTCGCTTTGAGCTTTCTTCCAGGTCTTTTGAGTGAGGGTAATACCCGCTTTTAAAAGGGCCTCGGAGTCGGTATGCATACTTAGACCTTGAACATCGCCATCACCACGGCATAGATGGTTGGAGGCGGAATCAGAATAAACAACTCCTCCAGTTAAACGTGGACCTTGTGCCAATGAATTATGGGAGAGTAGAACCGCTACGCCAGCAGAGCCAATTGTTAAATTGGCAATATAGGATTTTATATTCTTACGATTCAGGTCATTACGACTTAATAACTCTGCAATTGTTTTTTCTACTAAAGGTCCACCGTTTTCACCTGAAAGGATTAGGGCCTTTTTAATAGAACCCTTTTCGATCATATCCGCAGCAACCGCCATGGAATTAACGACTCCAAGGCAAGCATTAGAGAGATCAAAAAACATGCATTCGTCTTTGAGCCCCAAAATTTTATGGGAAACAGAGGCAGATGCTGGCTCCAAAAAGTCGCGGCAAACTGAAGCGTGAATCAGAAGATCAATTTGCTCTTTGCGATCATTTTTTTCATCAAGTATTTTTTTGCCGGCCTGGGAGGCGATATGACTCGGAAAAGTTCCACTAGGCCAAAAACGGCGGGCCTTAATTCCTGTCATTAATTCCAAGCGGCCATAAGGCAATTTAAGCCGATCATAAAGGGGGGCCAATTGCGCCTCTAGGGCATCGCTCGTAAGGCGAGTTTCTGGTACAACATAATCGATGGCCTCTATGACCACATTATTATATTTCATAAGTTTATCAATCCATTAGGCCATGGTAATTTGCCATGGAAATGCCACTGAGCATAGCGCCAATTATTCCTAAGAAGCCTTGGTCTGTGCCACATAGGTTAAGACCCTCAATGGGAGTGCGACCGTCCCGCGACTTATCGGGAGAGCCATAGACTGTACCATTAAAATGTCCGGTATAGCGTTCAATTGTTGTCGGGGTAAAGACATCTTTAAATAAAATATCGTCTTTAAAGTTAGGTATTAATTGAGCTAATAGGCCTTTATCAAACTCAAAAACCTTTTCTTTTTCTTGTAAATATTCTTTGCGCTCTAAATCTTTCCAACGATGATAATTCGCCATATGGGTAATGCGGTAAACACCTTCCCCATAGTTATGATTTTGGAAATTATTGGGCAAACAAATAACGGCACTATTGCCATCAAAAAGGGAGTCGGGTCTTTTATAATAGTATTTGGGACTATTATTATAAAATATAATAGTGGTATTTAAATCATAATCTCGTGGGCGGGTGGGTGATATCAGAATAGATTCTGTAAATCCTAATCGTCCAATTCGAGGTTGGTTATTGGTGTTTTGGTCAATAAGGTTCATCGTTTCGGGAAAACCTGCACTGGAAAGAATTTGTTTGGTTTTTAATTCCTCTCCTTTGTTGGTGATGATTGAAACCACCTTTCCCTGATGGGTTTTAATTTTGGCGACACCTGTTTTATAATGGATAGGGCAGTCAACTTCTTTAAGCTTTGCGAGTAAAAGGTCAATGATTGTTCTCACTCCGCCTTCAGGTCGGCAAAAACCTTCAAGAAAAATACTCTTAAACATAATAACAAATTGGGAGAAGTCCATATCCTCTTCCCATGCTGATCCATAAATCAGGAGGGGACAAAATATCATCTCTAGAAGTCGCTCATCCTTGATATATGTGCTAACTACTTGTTTCGCACTTTGGTAGGGGTTATCGAGGGCCGTTTCATTAAAGGCCTCTATTGTCTTAAGCAATTGATTAAGGCCATCAACTTGTGAGGGGAAGTGGGTATGAATACTATCTCTGAAAAGATCGAAATCATTTGAAAATTTTAATTGGGCGTCCGGAAAGTGAATGACCGAATGCTGTTGCTGTTGCAATTGCAATTGATCGTGGGAAATTCGTAATTGCTTAAGTAGCTTTGTTAACGGCCTTCTTCTTTCTCCTCTTGCCGCGAAGTTGGTCATGGCGTGGAGACCCACATCAAATTGGCGTTTACCTCTTTGGTAATAGGAATTAAGTCCTCCACTTATGGAGTGTTTTTCTAGAATGGCCACTTTTTTGCCAAACATGGCCAAGCGGATACCCGCGGCCATGCCAGACATTCCCGCCCCAATAATGAGGCAATCATATTCTTTTACCATTTTTAAATTATTGTTGAAATTTTGGAGTGAGGTACTCAACACAAGAGTTCATTGACGCCAATTGAGGATAATCCTCTTGGGGAACTTCAATCTTATGGCGTTTTTTTAATTCCATCACAATATCGAGAAAGTCCATGGAATCAAGGTCTAGTTGATCTCGTAAGGCAACTCCATCTTCGATATTTGTTACATCCTCATCAATGGCCACATCGGCAATAATATCGAGAACTTTTTGTCTTACAGCAGTCGTTTCCATTTTAACTCCTTTCCTAGTTAAACTTTTTGATAATTATAGATGAATTAATCCCCAGCATTCCGAAGGAATTATTGAGAATGACATTAACTTCTTTTTCTTGATTTTCACCAACGACTAAACCGCGGATAGCGCACTCTGGATCGAGGCTTTTAATATTATGGCAAGCATGAACTATTCCATCTTCAAAGCTGGGTAGGTTACCGGCCAATTCCAAAGCACCAGCAGCACCCATGCAGTGACCAATAAGGGCCTTTGTCGCGTTGACTGAAGTATGAGGGGCGTCGTCGAAGACCTGGGCGACGGCCTGGCATTCTTGAATATCGCCCATTGCCGTACCAGTGGCATGCATATTCACGATATCGATTTGCGCCGGTGATAATTGGGCGCGGTTTAAGGCCTTTTGGATGCATTCGATTTGGCGTTCGGTATTGGGCAGGACAAAGTCTGTGGCGTCGGAATTGACATAATGACCAATGATTTCGCCATAAATTTTGGCGCCTCGTTTTTGGGCGTCTTCCAGGCGTTCAAGGGTATAGATACATCCACCTTCGGAAACCACAATACCATTGCGATCTTTGTCCATGGGGCGACAGGCGAGTGCAGGGTCTTCATTTGCTCCCAATGCTCCTTGAGCTTTAAAAGCGGCAAAGATACCAAAGGTCGCAGCACTCTCGGAGATACCTCCACAAAGGGCCATATCCACTTCCCCCGCACGTAGCATTTGCAGGCCATGAATGAGGCCCATATTGCCGGCAGCACAAGCTGCGCCGATGGTGTAGGCGGGCCCTGTGATTCCTAAATTAAGACTTACTTCTCCAGCGGGGTTATTGGCGACAGTTCGAGGGTTATGGTGATGGGACCAATAATCTGTATTCAGATCATTTTGGTATAATTCGTGAATTTCATTTTCTGTTTCAACATTCCCATGCTCTGTAATTCCAAGGTAAATGCCGACTCGGTCTTTATCGACATTGTCGAAAGGGTAGCTGGAATCTTCAATGGCCTGGTTAGCGCAATAAACAGAAATAGAGCCAGCGCGTGTTCCTCTGCGTCTCATTTTCTTGGAGAGGTATTTACTTTCATCGAATTGGCAAAGGCCGGCCGGTAAAGGGCCCATATGGCGGACATCAGATATTTGCACGCCAGATTTACCTGCTAAAAGATTTTCTCGCATATCTTTTAGGTTATTTCCTATGGGAGAGGTGAGGCCAACTCCAGTAATCACAATTCGATCCATTCTCTATTCTCCTATTACTCGCCATAGGCCTTCCTTTAGCTTATGGCCCATCTTGGACTTAATATCCTGTGCGACTTCGATCGCTTTATTGCCTATGGGGTCGATTCCCTTTGATAATAATTCCATGGTTGTTGTAAATTTATTTAAAAGGTCTTGATTGCGGTCACTTAAAGGATGTTGCGCCATCTGCATGACAAAGTTCATCACTAATTCTGCCATATCACAGGTTTGGACAATGGATTGTAACTTTTGAGAGCGCAGGCCGCCTGGGTGTTTTTCTTTAGCGAGAAGGCGCTTGGCCATGGATTTAAACTCGACAATCATTTCTTGCTCGCGCTTGCGAAAAATGGTGGCGACGATACTTAAGCTATCGGCCTTGGCGGTATGAATTTTGACTCGGCTTTCACGGTCATTATAAGTTTCAATGGCACCAAAATGAGTGAGGTTTTTGAGGGCCTGGCTAACGGCAGATTGGGATAGGTTGAGGGCATGTTCGATCTCCTCACTGGAAAGGCCTTTATCGGCCAAAACCAAAAGGCCATAAATGGCACCCTCTATTCTTTTAAAACCAATTTTTTTAAAAAAAGTTTCAAAGATGGGAAGCTCATCTAATAATTGCTTATCAATGATTGCAGAGAGATCCGTCTTCTGCATAAAACTAGTCCTTGTTTTTTGATATTCCAAATATTACAAAAATAAAATATTAAAAATATCTCTGATAATTTAACTATTTAGTTCTCTTGTCAAGTTTGACGGCGATGCTTGGATAAAAAATTAATTGAAATTAGCGGTAGTGAAATTCACCGATTAATGGGAAATGGTCTGAGGCCATCTTGGCCTGGTAAAAACGGCGTTGCACTGATGCATAGCATATTTTATTTTGATCGTTATAGCGAACGATATTGCCATGGATACTATTGTTAGCGGGCGGTTGTTTAGGACAACCCAATTCCTGACGAGCAGCAATTGGGCGTAATATCTTGGCGTCAGTCAGTTTTAGATGATGAGAGAAGAGAAAGTAATCGAGCAGTAGGCGTAGTGGCCTCCTCCCAAAGTGCGGTGCTTCATTAGTATAGTCTTTTGTATTTGGCCAAATTTGGTGCACTTTTCCTAGGCGTTGGAGAACAAGGCCACCCTTATTATTGTCGTTTATATCAACGTTAAAATCGCCCATGGCAATAAAAACGTCATCCCGGCCTAAAGGCTTAATGTGATTATATGTCCATGGTAAGCGCACTTGAAAATTAGTTTGGCCGCTGACATACCATTCTAGAAAACGCATTTGATCGCGATTGCGTTCATAATTAGGACTCTTTTTATTACCAAAATGAAAGGCAGGTACAGCATGAAAAAAGATTAAATGGAGAGGGCCACGGGGTCCTTTAACAATCAGGTGAGTAAAGTTTTTATCAAAGAGAGCAATTTGAGGTGGGAGCGCTTTGCCATTTGCATCACGGAAAAGATGAATGGGGGCATTGGGATTAAACGCTTTCCAAGGGAGGTCATGCAATTCAATCTTTTTAATAATAGGGTAACGAGAAAATGCCGCGGTAGAGTATTGAGCGGGAAAAAGGCCAAAGTTAACGGGGTCTGCTTTTTGGCGGGAGGCCTTATGTCCAGAAGAAGGGTAGCTACCCTTAGTGGGCCGAGCGCGTCGGCCAGTATTGGCGGGATCAAAGCTAATATTAAATTTTTCTCCGGGCCGTATATAATTAATAAACCGCTGGGCGTTAAGACCTTTCGTCATATGTTGGCGATCTGGCACGCCGGGTAAATCATATTGCATTTCATTAATTGATAAGACATCAAATGAATGAGGTGCCAAAATATTTTTGGCCGCTTGCAATTGGGCGGGTGGATCCATCAATTTCTGGGTATCTAATTCTTTTATATTATAATGAACAACACGAATTTTTTGAGGAATCAAAAGTGGACTTTGGGTACTACAGCCAAAGAGAAATATAAAAATGAGAGATGCGGTAATGGGGCCTTTCATGCCCCCCAATTTACAAGGAATAAAAGAAAGAGTCAAAGCCGCAGATAAATCTTTTGTTCCCGTGGAATGGGTATCAACGAGGATGAATTGAGAAAAATATCTTAAATTTCAGATAGCTATCTGGAAAGGTGACTTTGAGGCAAAGACACTAATGGCCAGGCAATAATCCAACTGGCCCATTTCAAACAAGTCGGCACTCTTTAAAATTTCAATTCAATGCCAATACCGACCTCAGATGACGAAGATACAAACTCTGGATTGTTGATTTCCCTTGTGCCTGGATCTTTCATATAGAAATAGGTTTTTGCGGATTTGATAACTTCTTTGTCAAAAACCTTATCATTAACCCACCTAAGCATAGGCTCTGCAGGGTTCATGACATTTTTGGCAATCCTACCCATTCGCTTAGAGCCCCAAAGCTTTCCATCGTTGGCATCAATCTTTGATATGCTTTGATAGAAAACTTCTCCCAATAAGGAGCCAATGACCGGGGTTAGTATTAGGTCTTGAATACTTGGAGTTTCTGCAAATGCTTCGAGTCCATATTCCCAGAAAAAGGTAGACATAAACACTGAATAGCCAAACGATTGCCAAGCTCCAAGGCCAGCATTTCTGGCAACCAAGTGGTAAGCGGCGCCGGAGATTGGATGTCCTATATAATTGAGAAACCAATCATCTTTATCAACGACCGGGCCTTCCTTAACGTTTTTAGACCAATTTTTTCCGAGATTTTTGAAATCACTCCGATCCCAATTTGAAACGTCCTCAGGAAGCGCGTAAATGAAGCCTATGGTCAATAATCCAAGACCTGCTAGATTTCGTGTTTGTTTTGCCAGCTCGCCGTATTTAGGATCGATATTGATGAAATTTTTATTTAAATAAGTTCTATATTCTGTTGTTTCAGGACTTGTTATGACCACAGAAGTGAAAGGTTTTTCTTCGTCTTGAACACAGAGATCCTGATAATCGTTCTGTGGATAATGAGTACTTAATTTATCTTGAATTGCAGTACATGCTTTTTGATCTCTCGTATCAATAGTTAGAATATTAGCACGTACCTTTTTACGATAAGCAAGGCCTCTTTGAGAACTTGGATTCTTTGAGAAATAGTTGGGGAGATTATTATGATTTAAATTATTAAATTGGTCTTTAGTCATAATTTGACTAAGGGGTGAGATTTGATAATTACTTAGTGTGCCAACTCCAGAGCTTTGATCAGCATAAGTTTTCTCTTTTATTACTTGAAACTGATGGTTTGTCTCTGTAGCAAATAATGAGCTATAAAATAAAATGCAAAAAATAATCTTTTTCATAAAATCCCTAAAACGGATATTCTCCCCATAGCAGTGCCTTTCAACCGTGGATCGATATCGCGATGTTTATATTAATTAAAGGTAAAAGATTTTTTGGTTGAAAATACATTTTTTGAAAAACTTTCCTTTCTTGCTATAAAGTGTCTAATTTAAAGTCAGGTAATATCCCGTTTCATGTGATAAAGGAGTATTTATTAAATTAAGCATTTAGCTGCGCTTTTGTCGTGAGAGTAAATGATTTTGTTTAGTGGACTTCAGAGTTAATGACTGATTATAAGTTTATAAGGAAGGAATCAAAGTGGTGGAAATTGGGTTTATTATCAGGATGGGCAAGGGCCCAATAACTCAAGTCACCTTGTAAGTCTTCTAAAACGGCACTAATCCCTAATTGCATGCGACCTGGTTGCCAAAAACCTTTTTTAAAAATAGAGAGAGGTATATTGACTTCTAATTGATGTGGAGTGAGACGCGATATGGAGGGGAGTAAATCTGTTGGCCATTCAGTTAGATGAGCATTCGGTTTGGGAAAATAAAAACAATTCCATTTTTCTTTAAACGAAAAATTAAATTCAAAATAATGATCTTCTCTCTTCTCGCGAATAAAAAGCTCAAAGCAAGTAGACTCCCATAAACCAATGACTCTGGTGGTTGGCGACTCGGGATAGGGAATGAGAATGAGATTCTCTGGGTCATATAGGTCATAGGTCAATGTTAAACAATTATCTTCAATTTGAAGTTCAACATTTAGCCGAAGGGACTTATTGATTGGGTTGAACGGTCTTAATTGAACTTTTTTTACCATGAATAACCAAGAGCAGCTGTGAGACCAAACCCATCTAAAGGTTGGCCATCATTATTTGTTAAATAATCATAGTTTAATTTGGCCGTCGCAAAATAGCGAGCATGAAAATACCAATCGGCGCCGACAATAAGTTGGCCATTATTAATTTGAAATGGAGAGTTTGATTTTCCCTTGGACTGGCGTCCATAGAAAAAAATCTTTTGGGCAGACCCTTTGCGCGAGTATTGCAGGGGTTGTATTTTTTCTAAGGAAATATTTTTTTCTTGTTTACTCCAGTATTCGCCCAACATTTTCGCATCTAATTGGCCGAGGCCAAACACCATGGTTATAAGGAGTAGAAAAGAAATAAATTCTTTGAATCGTATTGTCATAATGAAGTCCCCAAGGCCTAAACGTAGACCTTATTTTCATTTTTCGGTGTCCTGGGCAGGGCCTTTAAAGTTGAATGAGAAATTTTGCCGGTGGGAAAATACTGCATCCTTAATAGAGAAGAGCATTATAAGTTCCTTAAATAACTTGGAGGTGAGAGCTCGATAAAAAGATCAATTGAGATTATAAGAAACCTGCTTTAAAAAGCTCAATTACTCTGTTAAAACAATTTTTCGTTTAAAGTTGAGGAGTTTTTTTGTGCGACCATTATTTAAGGTTATTTTAGCGACTATTATTAACCCACTATCAGATACCAAATGTGATTATTGGCCCTCTGGTGCACTTGTTCTTAAAAGAACACCTAAGGGTGAGTATAAATTCCTTGAATGCGGTAAACGAGACAAAATTTTGGCCCGTTATAAAGCGAAACGATCTTTACAAGTTTTAGACCATTCTCATCAACTGATTATTCCTAGCTTTTTCGATATGCATTTTCATTGGGTCCAAGATGATGTGCGTTTAATGCCTAAAGATAATCTTCTTAATTGGTTATCCAAATACACTTGGCCCTATGAGCATAAATTCAAGTCCAAGACCTTCTCCAAGCAGCGCGCCCGCCGTTTTGCCAATGAGTTAATTCGTTGCGGGACTTTAGGAGGGGCTTGTTATGCCTCTGTTCATGGCCATACAGTCGAGCATGCCCTGGAATCTTTTAAAGGAGATTTTATATTAGGAAATGTTCTCATGACGATGAACTCACCAGATTATTTAACCCAATCAAAAAAGGAAGCGGTAGAATTAGTACAATCGCTAGCAAAGAAATTTAAAAACCGCTACGCTGTGACTCCTCGCTTTGCTCCCACTACTTGCCCTGAAGTGATGGAGAAGACAGGAGAGCTCGCCCGTCGTCATAATAGCTTTATTCAAACCCACCTGGCCGAAACTCCCAACGAATGTGATTATGTGATGGGAATGTATAAGGAGTTTTCTGGCTTTGAAAAGGTCAAGTCCTATACTCATATTTATGATCAGGTTAATCTTTTGGGCCCTAAAACAATTATGGGCCATGGGATTTATTTAAGTGAAGAAGAATTAAAAAAGCTTAAAAAATCTAAAGCTGCAATCGCACATTGCCCAACTTCCAATGCTCCTATCAAGCAGGGAGGGCTTGGCAGTGGTCTCTTTCATTTTAAAAAGGCCGAAAGCTATCGTATTCCTTGGGCCCTCGGCAGTGATATTGGTGGCGGTCCTTATCTCTCAATGATTGATGTGATCGACTCCTTCGTACGGCAAAATCGTGCCAAAAAAATAACAGAGGCCACATATGTGAAGGGTCTTTATCGGGCGACTCTTGCCGGTGCCAAAATTCTTGAAAAAGGAAAAAGTCATGGCAATCTTGCTCCTGGTAAATGGGCCAACTTTATAGCCTTAGACCTCAAAGGGAAGCCTTTAGCAGATGCAGAATCTCTCCTCAAAAAATTAATGAGTGCTCACCGTAAAGACCGGGCCCTTTATGATCAATTGGTTCAGCAAGTATGGTATAAGGGCAAACCTCTTATTTAATGGAAAATGCTTTTTGTTTAATTTAATGACCACTTAAGTGTTAGATTTAATTATCTTGGTTAAGGAAACTCATAAAAACGTAAGTATATTTTATTGAGGTGGAGCATTATATTGGTCTCAAGGAAAAGGTTAAGGAAGGATTTTTAACCAAGGAAAAAGGCCATGATCAAGCTAATTAAACATCAATATTCATACAGAGTCCACCATAGCTTTTTGGCCGGTACTTTTTATTTGATGGGTGTTGATGATGAAGTTGTCTTAAAGAAATGGGATCAGTTCAGTGCCCGCGTTTCTATGTTTATCCAAAAAGAAATCGTTCGAGCTTTTTTATTTGTCCGTCAATACCCAATGGTTATCAGCTTATGCTAGGCCTTAGAATAACCTTTTTAGAGATCAAGCTCTAAGTAAATAGGGCAATGGTCAGAACCAAGTACCTCAGGTAGATGCTTTACTTTTTTCACCTTGCTTAAAAGTCCTTTTGTCATAAAGAAATAATCGATACGCCAACCAATATTCCTTTCCCGGCATTGGCTACGGTAAGACCACCATGAATAATGACCCTCTTCTTCAGGGTGGAAATGCCGGAAAACATCCACAAATCCTTGGTCAATCATATGATCAAGAAAGGCCCTTTCGTTGGGTAAAAATCCAGTTGTATCCTTATTCGTTTTAGGGTTTTTGAGGTCGATAGGGTGATGGGCGGTATTAAAATCCCCTGTGAGAATAATTTCTTTACCTGTTTCTTTATGGAGCTTAAGAGCATGGTCAAGCATTGCTTGGGAAAAGTTGAGTTTATAAGGTACTCGGCCATGGTCGCGTTGGCCGTTAGGATAATACCCATTGAAAAGAATAAAGTGCTCAGTTTCGATAATTTGACTTCGGCCCTCGCGATCGAACTCTTCAACACCTAGGCCATTGGTGACTTGCGCGTCATGTTGACCACGACCTAAATACGTGGCGACTCCGGAATAACCCTTTTTTTCGGCCGAAAAGAGATGAGATCGGTAGGACTTTGGGCGTAATAATTCTTCGTCTAATTGCTCTTCGTGGGCCTTAATTTCTTGCAAACAAAGATAATGGGGTTTTTCTTTTTGCAGCCATTCTAAGAAACCTTTATTACTAACGGCCCTGATGCCATTAACGTTCCATGTTATCAATTTTAATTTCAAGTCGTTCCCTTCGTTTAAAACTGTATTGTAATAATGGCCATAACTCATTGAAAAGGTCTTTTTTGGACCGCCTTTAAAAACAAACTCAATTTATAGCTTTTAACATTAAGTGGTTGATTTAATTGCTTTGTTAAATTTTTAACCTAAAAATTAACTATAATTTATTTGGGATTTGGCCGTTTTTACATTAAATTCTATTTAAGAAAACTTAAATTATTTAATCTAAAAGCAAAGGATGATCCAGATATGAGAACTTTTGAAAATGTGGCCAAGTTAATTAAAGAAAAAAGAATGAGTCATCCTAAGGCCTATTCTCAATCAGAATTGTCGAATTTGTTGGGATATAAAAACGGTCAGTTTATCTCAAATGTGGAAAGAGCTCTATGTAGCGTTCCCCTCAAAATGCTTGGTCGCGTTAGCGAAGTTTTAGATATTTCCTTAGACGAGGTCAAATTGGCCGTCATGAAGGATTATGAGAATACATTAGAATTTTATATGAATGGCACGTCACCTGACTCAGATGACGCCTCTTCTCTTGGACAGGGCGAGAAAACCCAGATTATGGGATTGAAGGGGGCTCCGGCCTTCCTTTAGATAAAGCTTTTATTGTTTATAGTTCTTTTCTAATAGATAAGGCCTCCACTTTGGGGGCCTTTTCTTTTTCAAATCGATAAATTCCTAGATTCTCTTGCCCTTGTCGCGGTAAAATATGGTAAATTGCTCCGCTAATTGAACAAGGATTCGTTCTGTGAAAATGAAACTCTCTCTTTTAATAGGTCTTATCCTTTTAGGTTGCTCAACAGCCCCCAAAAAAAAGGTAACCTTAGAACAGGCCCAGGGATTAGAAGAGTCACCATGGATCCATGCCGCAGATAATAATATTGATCTGAATGTGAACCTTTATGGGCGGAATTATACCAGTCTAAAAGATCGTCGTTTAGATGGCCTTTCTCCCGTTGCTTTTCAATTATTGAAAGAGGCCAAAACGGAATTAATGGCATCTTTTTTTCTAACCAATTATGGCCTTTATACTCGCGATGATGTCAATGGCAGTTGGCAGGCATGGAAGAAGCAACTTTTCAAAAAGCTACAAAAAGAAGAGGGGCTTAAGGCCTCTTTTATTCTTGATAGTTTTAACAAGGTGCAAGATCCGACCATTATATCGCAAATGGGACAATTCTTTGCAGGTAAGGTGGATATTTTTTACCCCGCCGGGGAGCAAAACTTTTCATCAACTCATCTTAATTTTTTACGGCAGTATATGGAATCGAATTTTCGTTTTACTTATAATGCGAGTGACTTTAA
This sequence comes from Bacteriovoracaceae bacterium, assembly GCA_041586955.1. Classification (GTDB taxonomy): domain Bacteria; phylum Bdellovibrionota; class Bacteriovoracia; order Bacteriovoracales; family Bacteriovoracaceae; genus JBFGZE01. Next base: position 7,248 of record JBFGZE010000017.1, on the reverse strand, counting down.
AGACGAGTCCTTTATTCCCTTTAGAACCAGCGCGCATCTGATGCCTAAGAGTGAGACTTTATCTCACTTAAATGGTTACAGGCCATGGAATAATTATTTATTGGCCAATGAATTTGAGGTGCTCTTCTCTACAGGCCATCCTTTGCTCGCAAAAAATAATTCATTAATGGCCGGCCTGACTTTAAAAGGACCAGCTGGTCATTACTTGCGAGCCTGGATGGGGGAAGTCGTTCATAAAACCTTAAATCATTGCCTCGATGAAAAGGTGAATTGTCATGATTATGCCCAATGGTCTTATGTCACAGAAAAAAAATGGAAGCGCAAATATTCTCTGGCCGATGGCGTACAGGAAATTCAAAGAGGGGTGACTCACTTTCCTTCCGCGAAGGAGATCGAGCTAGGCGAAAAAGAAAACCCCATGCAAATAAAGTATTTAATGGGGGATAAAAATAAGCAATACATTATGGCCTTTTTGCGGTCGGTGCGGCCTCATCAAAAATTAATGATCGTCAGTAATGAATTAAATGATATAGAGGTGGTGAGGATGATAAATGTCCTTGCCCAACAAAGTGAGCGTAAGAAAGATAATCCAATCCTCATTCATCTTGCTGCCAAAACTTGGAAAAAGGGAATGAGTGGAAATAGAGAAGCCGCCGCATATTTATTGCGTCAGAACAAAGTTAAAATTCAAATTAAATGGTTGCCACCAGCGATGCAGGCCCAGATGAACTTTATTACTGTTTACGACGATCAGGACAAAACAAAATCATGGCTTTGGATGAGCTCTCTTGGCCCTGGGCCTGAATTATTTAAAAAGGATGGCATGACCTTGGGCCTGGTCGTTAAAGGTGCAGACTCTATCGTCGGCCGTTGGCAAAGTATGATGACCGCCTTTTTTGAATCACGTTATTGGGATTTGGCCGAGACTGCGATTCCTTATCATTATTATAATTTGAAGCGATCACAGTTTATTGCAAAGGGTGGTCAAAAATGGCATCAGGCCCCTGAACTCAAGCGCCATGAATGGTTCCAAAATCATAAAGCAGAATTAATCGAAGAATTAGGCCTACGATTCCCACAGGTTTTTCATGATCAGGTAAATTATAATGAGAAAGAACTTTGGTATCATCAATTGATGAACACCTATCCTGAAGCTATTGAAGAAGCCGCCTATTTTATCATCGGTAGGGGATTTTTTAATGGATGGGAGAGTGATGATTTTATCAAGGCCACAAAAAACCGGCTTGAGCGCTGGCTAGAATATAGTAGTACTGGCCTTCCCATCAGCTTCCACTTGTATTAAAATTCAGACGTTAACTCGTGGCCTTTATGTTTTTCTCCTTTCTTAAATATCGGTGTTCGTATATTCCTAAACTAAAAAAGCTGATATTTTATAACGCTGGAGGGATTGTAGCTGCCTTGCGTAGGCAAGTGTGTAAAAACGAAAGAGGACTTCCCTCACTCCTAGACTTCTTCTGACAGCGGTATATTGTTGGCCGGACAAATGTAATTTGCCAAATAATTCTTGGTAACAAACTATGAATTTAAAAATAAGGAATTATTATGAAAAAATTAATAATCGGATTAACATTTTTCACTTCAATATCTTCTTTTGCAGGGACCGCTAATTATTCTAATGATGAGGGATGTTTAGTTGAAAAAGAACAAAGAAATAATGGGGTTGTTTTATATATATCTAAAGATGATCAACAAGTAGTAATTGGATATGGAAATAATTACGAATTTGGTGATTTTACTTACTGCGCTGAGGACAAAACTGATATTACTTTTTATAGTGGCACAAAGGGAACGGGAATCTTAATTTCTTGTAGCGGACATACTAACGGTCATGCATTTACTCGAGGAAGAGCAGATATTTCACTTGATGCAGAAGGTAGACCTGCTTCGGTATTAATAGATGGGCAAAAAAAGGGTTTCTTTGGTTGGAGTCAGGAAATTAAAATTAATTGCTCTAACCTTGTTCAGGAATAATTAAGTTTTTAAACAATCTCAGTATGAAAATACTGAAAACCTTATTGTCATCACCATTAAGTCGCAATAAGCAAAAGTTAGGGCAAGATTTCTAGATTTGGCGGTGGATAATCTGATGGCCATCGCCAAGGACTTATAGTGGGATAAAAAATAAGGTGTGGCCCAAGACTCCTGAGAAATCTTATGCGAACGAGACCCCGTGCGGGTATCAAAACATGGCCAATTTTAAGCACAAAATCTTTCCAGTCTATAGATTTTTGAACACCAGAAATATCTTAACTGGATCTTCAATAGCTTTTACTTTCCTGACAGAGTGATCTTAAATTGTTTAAACCATGTACAGCACGGGCCTTTTATTGACAAAACAATAGTCAAAAAAGGCCTCTTTCTTGGCCCACGCCTTGCAGTAATGTCTATATTATTTATTGCGGAGGTAAATATGAATTGGTCAAAAATGGCCCCACTTGCGTTATTATTAGTGATTATGGGTTGTGATAAGCCTATGAATTACACCAAGATTGAATGGGACAAACAAAAAGAAAGCTATACGGAAAAAGTGGAAACAGAAGTGACGGCCGAAGTGAGTCAGGCCCTAGACCGCTGCATACAAGAAAGTGGAGATATAAAAAGATCCACGGTACGAGTTGAATTTCCCAGACAAACAACAGAATGTGCTTGGAATAGAGATGGTAATTTAGGGAAAGTCAATTTCTCCCTCCAGGCACGCTTTGAGCAATTTCCGGCGGGCCATATATCTTTACCCAAGGCCGCGGAGACTCTTTGTGGACTTAAGTTTAATTTTCCCAAGCAGAATATTATTTTTGATGATGAAATTCTTCTGACCTACAATAATTATGTTCTCTTTTCGAGTCAGAACTTTTCAAATCCAGTGGAAAGAACTGGTGTCTATCGTCTGTCCAAAGATACTTTTGGTCTTGTGAAATACGATTGGGACCGTTTAGTCGAAACAGAATATGAATATCATAATAAAAAGGAATATTGTCTTGGTATGGATGATGATCCAAAAGGCGAAAGCATTTGTGAGATTCCTGAAACAGATACTTGGGGTGAATTTCAGTTACAAATTCCCACCCAAAAGACGTTGGAGCTTTTTTCATTATCATCAGTGGCCTTGGAGAAGGGCGGTGATGTAGACCTTAAGTTTATCATTCTTGGGGATAACAATACTAAAGACTGTAAGCATTCCGGTTTGTATTTTGATATGACATTTGAATATTTAGAGTAGTTTTTTATAAACACCATCACAAAATGCCTCCCTGTGAATATTGGAGGCATTTGGAGAGTTCGATTAATTCGCCTTATTAATCTGTCCCTATAAATTGAGTTTGGTGCGAATTCTTTTAATCGCCAAGGAAATAGTATGACCGTCAGTTTCCCCTTTGAAATGTATTTCAACCCGGCGGTTAATTTTATGAGCGCTAGGTTCATTCTCCATCTTTAAGGGCCTGCTTTCGCCATGGCCTTCGGCCTTTAATTTTGATTTGGGAACACCTGCTTCACTTAAGGCACGCACGACAGAGGACGATCTTTTTTGAGATAGGCTAAGGTTATAGGCGGCCTTACCGCGAACATCTGTATGTCCATGAATTTCTAAGTTTTGCCATTCGTCCTTATGAGTCGCCAAATAGCGGCCGAGTTCGCGTAGAAATTGTGCAGAAGGCCCATCGAGGCGATCAGAATTTGTTTCAAAGTTGATCATTTGTTCATTGAGTGTCAGCTGCATCATGGTGCGGCCTTTATAGTTTTCTAGGCGCACGGGGAATCCAATGTGAAAACTAAAAAGAGCAGTATGGACCTCCCGTTCACCAACTCCTAAGGGGCGGAAATAATAATGGGCACCTAGGCGCATACGGGATTGCTTCCAGGGAATCTCATAAAAGAGGTTGGCGCCAGCGACCAGTCGAGTTGTGGGGTCCTTTGCACCAGGACCTTTAATGGGACTCACGCGGTAAGGTTCACCTAAACTCCATAATAACTCTGGTCCAATAGAGAAGCGATGGTTGAGGCGAAATTGCGGATTAAAGTTCCAGGCCAAACTCCCCACTTTTAATGTAACTTTTTGTCCTTGGACAATGCCAGACTCAAAGCGATAACGATACCATTGTGGACCGGTGTGGATATTCCAGTCTTCGAAATACCAGCTTCCTGTCAGGGCGAGGTTAAAATGGTAACCTGTTTTATCATTTAATTCACCGACATAATCAGTGGATAGGCGAGAGGGGCCGATACCAAAACCACCATATACCCAAAAGGGTCTTTGACGAGGAATATCTTTACCAAAAAGTGATGGACACAAAAGAAGGGCGATCAAAATCCATTTCGATCTCATAATAGAATCCTTGAAAAAGTACTATATTATTTTACCCCTAAGCGCCGCACTAAACAAGATTGATTACTTGTAATAGCAGAGAGTAAAAGAGAGGAGCTCCATTGAAAACATCACTCCCTTTTTTGTTAAGCTACGGTATGGGGGTGAAGCTGTTTACAAGAGTGCGATCCTTATTGCTAGGGATTATTTGACCTTGGAAGGGCCGATTGTAGGATTGTAAACCCAGCCTTTCAATTGTCGGTTCTTAATCATATCCTGCCATTGTACCAAGCTCCATTGTTTTTGCTTTTTAAGAATTGTCAGCATCTGGTTGGGGTAAAGGGTTTTAATGATCTTGGACTTGGTCGAAGGGTGGGAGCGTAAATTAACAAACTTAAGAGTGATCATTTTTTGGTGAGTAGGGACCACCGTTTTGGTGATTGCTTTGGCCGGGGTGTTTATTGCTATTTCTTTTTTATCTTGCGGACCTAGAAATGATATGGCCGCGATTAAAATCGCGGTCCCTAGAACTGAGCCTAAAACGACCGAAGACCAGTGCTTATTGAGGGACTGATATTTATCAGCTTTTTCGGGAGGTTGTTTTTCATGAGCTTGAGGAGAAAGGAGCTTTTGTTCTTCCTTGATTAGAAGCGCTTGCACTAATCCTTCAAGACGGTCGATTTTATCTGGTACCGTTACTAACTTATTAAACATATCGCGAATTTCTTCTTTATTTTTTTCTTCTAATTCCATCAATCGGTTTTCGATACGGTCCAATTGAAGGTGCGCTAGATCTCCTGAAATGCCCTCCTGGGCGAGGTCAGTTCGCTTAATAAGATTTTCAATGGGTCCATTAGTACCACGCTTAGCACTTTGCTCCTGCTTTTTAAGTATGGTTGAGAAGTTATGCTCTTTATTAAAAAGATTCTCTAGGGGATCATTCCCTAGATTGCCATTATTGCCCATGATACATCCTTGTTTTTATACGGATTTTTATTTTAGAAGGCCTGTGGCCTCTTGGCAAATATATAGTTTTATAGTCGGTCACTCGCTCACAATAATATTTAGCACTAAAACTTTACAAGTAGCTGATTTTATAGAATAGTTAAAGTCTGAGTCGAATACTTCACATGAACCAAATCCGGGTGTTCTATAGAATTAAGACAATAATTCTTTTTTAACAAATGAATTAAGGGGCTTCATGAAGAGGTCCATGGGTTACCAACTATGTGGAGGTTTGTATGAGAAGTTTTGTTAATATTGCTAAGTTGATTAAGGAAAAACGTCAGTCACATCCTAAGGCCTATTCTCAGAGTGAATTGTCGCATTTACTTGGATACAAGAATGGTCAATTTATTTCTAATGTAGAACGGGGTCTGTGTAATATTCCTCTTAAGATATTACCCAAGGTTTCTGAAGTTTTGGATATTAAAGAGGATGAACTTAAGCAATCACTTCTTCAAGATCAAGAGGCGACTTTAAATTTCTACCTCTCGAGAAGAAATTTAACTGATACCGAAAAAGTTGGTTAAGATAATCCCTTATAACGGAGATAATCATCCAGTGATCCGCTACTTTCTTCATCGTCGTCAGCATAATTGCTTTCCTGCTGTATTCTAAGCAAGTGAGGGTCCTCAAAAGGACCTTCTGCTGCGACTTCTAATTGTCCTTCGGAGTTAATTTCATGATTTTCTGTATAAGTCGTGTCTAACCTCAAACCATTAAACTTGGCATTAAATTGTTCTTTGAACTCTTCACTTATGCTGTCTTCAAAATCACGTATTTCTTTTAAGCTTTGATAAAATTGGCGCTCTAATTTGGCCAATTGCTGGGGATTAGCACGGTGATAGAATTCATAATATTTTTTGCGGGCCTGAATATGTTTTTCGGTAAGAACGAGGTAACTCCGTTCTATTTTTTCAAAGCCTTCTAGCCTTGGGCCGCGGTTTCGGTTGTTGCGGTTACGTCGTTTTGGGTTGGCCTTTCCTGAATTGCGGCCGGCAGAGCGATTCTGTTGCCCGCCACCCTTACTAGTATTGGAGCGGTTAGGCCGCTTTCCTTGTCGGCGTGGGCGTTTTTGTGGTTCAGTCATACTTTTTCCTTCTATGATTTCTGTCACCCATTAAACAAAAGGGCCAGGCCTTAGTCAAACCCTTGGACATACTGCGACTACACCAGGATCAACAAAAGTGATAATCTTACTAGGTTTTATAGCGAATATGATTTTGAAGGAGAATTTATATGAGTAAAAGAGTTAAAGTTGCTGTCACTGGTGCAGCTGGTCAAATTGGTTACGCCCTATTATTTCGCATTGCCTCTGGCCAAATGTTCGGTCCCGAAACGGAAGTCGAATTGCAATTAATTGAACTTGAGCATGCACTTCCGGCCCTTAATGGTGTGGCGATGGAACTAGATGATTGTGCTTTTCCTCTTCTTAAAAATATTGTCTGTACAAGTGATTTAAATGTTGGTTTTAAAGACGCTAATTGGTGTATCTTGGTCGGTTCTGTTCCTCGTAAAGATGGTATGGAAAGGTCAGATCTCCTTAAAATTAACGGAGGCATTTTTACCGGGCAAGGTAAGGCGATTAATGATAACGCTGCTGATGACGTCCGTGTTTTTGTTGTTGGTAACCCCTGTAATACCAATTGCCTCATCGCCATGAACGCCGCTCCTCGTATCTCTAATGACCGCTTTTTTGCCATGACGGCCCTCGATGAAAATCGTGCAAAAACTCAATTAGCGAAAAAAGCTGGAGTTGATGTCACTGCAGTAAGCAATATGACAATTTGGGGCAACCATTCGGCCACCCAATATCCTGATTTTTATAATGCCAAAATTAATGGTCAATCGGCCGCAGATGCAATTACTGATAGCTCATGGCTTCAAGGTGAATTCATTAGTACCGTTCAAAAACGTGGTGCTGC